>NZ_JBFUMG010000049.1:0-16733 GCF_054049495.1 Phyllobacterium sp. P5_D12
TGATGATGCAAGGCTTGCGTTGCAGCGGCTACATCGCCCTGCTCTATAGCTTCAATTATGACGCGGTGCCGTAGTGCTGTCGCCATGAGATCGCGGGAACCGATACTTCTTGAGATCTTGAAGCGATGATTGTGAACGAGGCACCGGTGCAAGATCGGATCTAGCGCCGGCAGGTCGGCGTCGCGAAAAATCCGCCTATGGAAATCCCGGTCGAGCGCCGCGAGCTGGAGCTCGTCGCCGCTACTTGCAGACTCTGCCATATCGTCCGCAAGTTCTTGAAGGTCGGAAACGAGAGTCCGGCTCCTATGGCGCAGTGCGCGAACGATGCCATTGCATTCGATCTGCTGGCGCACGCGGAACATTTCAACGGCTTCATCGACCGTGCAGGCAGACACCTGGGTGCCCCGGTGCCCCTGGCGTCGCACCAATCCTTCTTCCTGCAACTGCAGCAGGGCCTCGCGAATGGTACCCTGGCTGCACTGGAACCGCGCGGCCAGATCAAGCTCCGTCAACGGCTCGCCGGCGCGCAACTCTCCGAGCATGATATCCCGCTTCAATTGATCGAACGCCACGGCCGCCTTTGCTGGAAGCGGACTATAGGATGGGCGATTTGATCTGCGGGTGATGGAGTCGTCGGGCACTGCAAGCTCTCCTCTTGATTGCAGATGACGCTAATTATCATTATCGATATTGATATCGATAATGAAAGTCAATAACGTATCGGGCGGAGGAATAATCGAATGACAGCGATCAGTCTGAAGCAGATCAGAAAGCTCTATGGCACCGTTCCCGTGATCCACGGGGTAAATATCGATGTCGCGAGCGGCGAGTTTCTCGTTCTTGTTGGTCCGTCCGGTTGCGGGAAATCCACCCTGCTCCGAATGATCGCCGGGCTGGAGGAAATCAGCGCGGGTGAATTGAGGATTGGCGACAAGGTCGTCAATGCCCTGCCGCCCTCCGACCGCGACATTGCCATGGTCTTCCAGGATTATGCGCTCTACCCCCATATGAGCGTTGAAGAAAACATGGCGTTTGGCCTCAAAATGCGCGGCGAGACCATCAAGGAAATTGACACGCGCGTGACAGGCGCAGCCGATATCCTCAAGCTTCAGGATTATCTTGAGCGTCGGCCGGCACAACTTTCGGGCGGCCAGCGCCAGCGGGTTGCGATGGGCCGCGCCATCGTTCGCCGGCCGAAGGCATTYCTGTTCGACGAACCGCTGTCAAATCTCGATGCCGCACTTCGCGTCGAGATGCGGCTTGAAATTGCCAAGCTGCATCGCCGCATGCAGGCGACGACCGTCTACGTCACGCACGATCAAGTGGAGGCTATGACCCTCGCTGATCGGATCGTCGTTATGAACGCTGGCAACGTCGAACAGATCGGGCATCCGCTTGACCTTTACCGCAAGCCGGCAAGTCTCTTCGTGGCACGCTTTATCGGCAGTCCCACCATGAATACCTTCCGGGTGAATGTCGTTGAATCCACCCGGAACAATTTCGTTCTGCAATTGCCGGCAGGCAACGTCGCTATAAGTGCTGGGGACGGACCAGCCGTATCAGCAAAGACTGTTACCTTCGGCATCCGTCCGGAAGACCTGACCGTCTGCGACGCCGCCCAGGGTTGGTTCAGCGGCGAATTGGCGGTGGTCGAACGGCTTGGCAGTCAGACCTTCGGTTACCTCGATGCCGGCGCCGAAAAACTTGTCACCATCGAATTCCCGAGATCAGCTGAAATCCGGGTCGGCGAGCGTCTCTCGGTAAAGGGTGACATTGCCAACGTTCACCTCTTCGAAACCGGTGGAGGCCAACGGATCAATTGAAATATCTTTATGTTGCCGACCGCACTAGTTTTTAACTGATGGCTTGCGCTTGACTGGCAATCACAGTGCATCTGAGTCAGGCTGCGAACGACATTCGTATCGTAAATGTCGCACCGATGGGGGCAATACTGTTCGGGAGGTCGACTATGAAAACGGCTATTATATTTGACTGCGAGTTTCTTTGCATCGAGGGGTCGCAACGTCGATTTTGGTGCGCAGCGGCTGATCCCGATCCGGTTATTGCCCAAATCGGAGCCGTTAGACTAGGCCTCGAGGGCGCGTTTCCTCTCCTGGATAGATACAAGGCTTATGTTCTGCCGATTGATCGGTTTGGCGAAAAATATTCGCTCGATCCCTATTTCACCGATCTCACCGGCATCACCGAAGAGAACATCGCCACCAAGGGCCTGACCTTGCAGGAGGCCCTTTCTGGCCTTGACAGCTTCTCGGATGGTGCTCGGTTCTGGTCGTGGGGTAAGGATGAGCTGAATATGGTTGCCATCAGCTGCTATATCGCGGGGATTCGGCTGCCATCCCGGCACACCGGTTCGATAACGCAGTCAAGCTTCTAATCGCGGCGGGAATGCCTGTCGAGGATTTAGCGAAGACACCCAGCAACAAGTTGGCGGACTACTATCGCGTCGAACATCCACCCTTGCAGGGGCATGATGCGTTGGACGACGCCCTGTCCATATCATACACGCTGCAGCATCTGATGAAGACCGGAAAATTGCAGCCCGAGGTCTTCGACCGCACTTGACCTTTTCTACCGCTTTGAAGCCAATGCTCGCCCCGCGAAGACGGGACGACGTCAAAATTTTCAGAGCGAAATCCTCAAACCTGATCCATGACCCAAGATTTGAGAAAAGAGCCCTATCAAATCAGTAATCAAACCATGCCAAGCGCATTCATATACAATTCAAGAATTGCTTCTTCTTCCTTGCGCTCGTTGGCGTCCTTCTTGCGCAGACGGACAATGGTCCGGATAATTTTTGTGTCATAACCACGGCCCTTGGCCTCGGCCATCACTTCCTTGATATCGTCCTGAAGCGTGGTCTTTTCCTCTTCCAGACGCTCGATGCGTTCGATGAACTGCCGAAGCTCTGCCGCAGCCACACCTTCGACGCCACCCTGTGCTGCCAAATCATCCATGCTCATCTCTCGCTCCGTAAAAATTCATTTTGCGACTCAAGCCCAGTCGCGCGAGGGGTTCCGATGCCCGACCAGTGCATGGTGAGTCAAGACAATAGAGTCGGATTCGTCTGGTTGTGCGTGGTTCGACAAGCTCACCATGAGGGAGGTCGTGTCAAAGCGGGATCGGGATTCTGCACCGTTGATGATGGGTATTGCAATCGCTACCACCCTCATGGTGAGCTTGTCGAACCACACAGCGCCCCCTCAATGTGCGGGCTTGTTCGTCTCAAAAGCCGCTTTCTGTGCATCGCTGGCCTCGCGCTGATGCTTGGCCTGCCATTCCGCATAGGGTTCGCCATAGATGATTTCGCGCGATTCTTCCTTGGAAAGCTCTTCGCCGGACGCTTCAGCCGCTTCGCGATACCAGTTCGACAGACAGTTGCGGCAGAACCCCGCCAGATTCATCAGGTCGATATTCTGCACATCGCTGCGGGTCCGCAAATGCTCCACAAGCCTGCGAAAAACGGCGGCTTCAAGCGCAATGCGCTGGTCATCAGTAAGATTGCTCATTTAAAACGTCCTCGATCGGGTCTGGTTCGGGAGCCAGATTAACGGGTCCTGACTGTGGCCCCGTACATATTGGAGTTGCGATTCATTGCGTCAAGAATAGCGGCTATTTGCTGATTGGCGGCAACGGGAAATTAGCAATCAACGAAGGTCTTTCAAAATGAATTAGGCTTGTTTTCCATCATTCATAGCCTGGTTGGCAATTCAGGCATCATTCTTTTGTCTTAGTGTTGCAGGAACTCTACGTGGTTGCGTTGACAATGCTCGCGAAACTACCGAAAAGGGTGACCATGATGTAGGGTCAGGACCTATTAATATGATCGAAATGGCGCCTGAAACGGCAAGAAGATGCGAGGAGAAGCGTGAAGGGCGGGGYCTTCCCCCCGGCCGAGCGGTTCGACACTGCAGCTTGCAGCCGTTTCGGCGTCCGGAGGATAGGGTCTTTTCGCCCGGCTACTTTGTCGCAAAGGCTTGAAAATGGATAAACATTTCCATCGCCTCTGCTCCTCGCATCCGAACGAAAAGCCTCATACCATTTCGACCAGATTAACAGGTCCTGACCCTTCGGAGGCAATATTGCGCAAGTGGTCTATATTCCACGCTGAACAGCAGCATCAGCGGACGCGATTGGGCGGCTTTCTAAAGCAATTCCAGCAAAAGTGTGCAGTGGTTTTGCGTCCGGAATTGCGTAACAACAAGCGGCTAATGCAGTTCGGTATTTCGAAGAAGAACGGAAATGCTCTAGCGGCTTTTTTATTCATTTTCATTGCGGGCAGTTTTTTTGCACCTGACAAAGCCCATGCCGATTTCCGCGTCTGCAACACAACGCAGAACCTCGTCGGCGTCGCGCTCGGTTACCGCGCCAAATCCGGCTGGGTCACCGAAGGCTGGTGGCACGTCAATGCGTCCTCCTGCACAACGCTTGTGGTCGGACCGCTGACTTCGCGCTATTATTATCTCTACGCCGAAGATGCTCAGAGCGGCGGGCGCTGGGATGGCAGGGTGAACATGTGCGTCGCCGAAAACCAATTCAAGATTACCGGTATCAATGACTGTTTCGCGCGCGGTTTCCAGCGCTCCGGATTTCAGGAATACGATACCGGCGAACAAACAAGCTGGATGGTCCAGCTTACGGAAGAAAATCCCCCCTCCTCTCCAATCGTAACGGATACCCCCGCTCCATGAGACGCCGCCGCAAGGTCAAAATTCTAGCCACACTGGGTCCCGCTTCCTCCGACGAAGCCATGATCCGCAAGCTGTTCGAAGCCGGCGCGGACGTATTCCGCATCAACATGAGCCATGCCAGTCATGACCTGATGCGGGAACTCGTGCGCCGTCTGCGCAATGTCGAAAAGGAATTGGGCCGGCCGATCGGCATTCTCGCCGACCTGCAGGGGCCGAAGCTGCGCGTTGGCAAGTTCAAGGATGGCAAGGCCGACCTTGTTGCCGGGCAGACCTTCACCCTCGACGACAATGACACGCCGGGCGACAATACCCGCGTATTCCTGCCCCATCCGGAAATTCTCGAAGCCGTTGAGCCGGGTCATCGCCTTTTGATCGATGATGGCAAGCTGGCGCTTGTGGCGGAAGCTTCCGACGGCAAGCACATTCGCTGCCGAGTCGTTTCCGGAACGAAGATTTCCGACAAGAAGGGCGTCAGCCTGCCCGATACGACGCTCGGCGTCAGCGCCCTTACCGAAAAAGACCGGCGCGACCTCGATGCAGTCCTGCAGGAGGAAGTTGACTGGGTTGCCCTGTCGTTTATCCAGCGGCCGGAGGATCTTGCCGAAGTACGCAAGATCTCGCGCGGCCGCGTTGCCTTGTTGTCGAAGATCGAAAAGCCGCAGGCCGTCACCCGCCTGGAGGAGATCATCGAGCTCTCTGACGCGCTCATGGTTGCCCGCGGCGATCTCGGTGTTGAAATGCCGCTGGAGACGGTTCCCGGTATCCAGAAGCAGATCATCCGTGCCTGCCGCAGAGCCGGCAAGCCAGTCGTCGTCGCTACGCAGATGCTGGAATCGATGATCACAGCAGCCGTTCCGACGAGAGCCGAGGTTTCCGACGTTGCGACAGCCGTATTCGAAGGTGCGGATGCGGTCATGCTTTCGGCCGAATCCGCCGCCGGCGCCTATCCGGTCGAAGCCGTATCGACCATGGCGCGCATTGCCGAGGAGGTCGAGCGCGATCCGAACTACCCGGGCATCATTCACGCCCAGCGTCCCGAGCCGAACGCGACGGGCGCCGATGCAATTTCGCTGGCAGCCCGCCAGATCGCTGAAACGCTCAACCTGTCGGCCATCGTTACCTACACCGCATCCGGCACAACCGGACTGCGCGCAGCACGCGAGCGGCCTCTCTTGCCGATCATCGCGCTTTCACCTGTCGTCGAAACGGCGCGCAAGCTCTCTCTCGTCTGGGGATTGCACTGCGTTGTAACTGAAGATGCCAGCGACCTCGACGACATGGTCGATCGCGCCTGTCACATCGCCTACCAGGAAGAGTTCGGCAATCCGGGTGATCGCATCATCATCTCGGCCGGCGTGCCGCTGCGTACGCCCGGTTCGACCAACATGTTGCGCATTGCCTATATCGGATCGGACGGGCTGACGGGCATCTAACTGTCGGTCTTGAAAGTCGCTGCGGTGAGGCATATGGCGCGGTTTTCGAGAACCGGAGCGCAGCGTACACATCGTACGTGAGCACCGGAAGCGCAGAAAATCGGGGCAGATGCTCGCCGCAGTAGAGTTTAATTGCGTTCCAATGGACGAATGGAACGCAATGATCCGATTCCTACACAAGAACCACTGATTCCCATGCGGGAATCATCGATTCTGACGCAAGTTTTTCTATCTATACGGGGAAATTGGTTGTGGCGACGTGCGCTACGTCCGCTGGCCGGTCAATTCGTCGGCCAGTTCACCCGCCTGCTTTTGCGCCTCACGCATCATCGGATAGACCGTCAGAACGCGCTCGAAAGCCTGTAAGGCGGCTTCCTTGCGGCCGGTATCCTTGAGGATCGCCGCCATGCCGGCCATGGCCCCGAAATGCCGCGGCTCAAGTGCCAGTGTCTTCTGGATATCCGCCATGGACCGCCCGTAATCGTTCACCAGAAAGTTCAGGGTTGCGCGTCTGTTCCAGCCCTCGGCATAGTCCGGCTTCATCACGACGACCTGGTCCAGAAAATCCAGCGCGACCGAATACTTCTTTTCTTCCATGGCCTTAGCGGCCCAGCCCATCATCAGGTCGATAGTGGGACTACCGGAATTCTGCCATTGCGCCTGTATCAATGAGGCAATGCGCGCCGCCTTGACTTCGTTGCTTTCACGCTTCAGCGAGGCAAACAGATCATCCAACCTTGCCGCGCGCTTCTCAGCCAATGTCTGGTTGGGCAAGGCGGCCTGTTGCGGCGGCGGCAGTGGATCCTGCGCGGTGGCAATTGCCGGCAAGCCAAGTAGAAAAATAGCTGAAAATACAACAACGTTCCGCATGATACGAATGGTAATCCGTATCAGCGAAACGTCAAATGCAAATAACCGTGAGACGGGTAATATCAGCCCTGGCGCGCTTTGAAACGCGGAGCAGTCTTGTTGATGATATACATGCGGCCCTTGCGACGGACCAGCTGATTGTCACGATGACGGCCCTTCAGGGCTTTAAGGGAGTTCTTGATCTTCATTTCAGCACCGGTATCTTTCGCCCGAAACCGGGCACCAATAAAAAGCGCGCCTTAAAAGCGCGCCGTAAACACGTTGCGGGGAAATAGCCAAGGATTACCTGTATTGTCAACACCCGGCTCACGATTCATGGCATGATTCATCGCGGAATCACGCATTTATTTATCGCTAGAGGCGTTTCGTGATCCGCGTCACATGGCCCATCTTGCGGCCAGGACGTGCTTCCGCCTTGCCATAGAGTTGCACGACGGCGCCGGCCTCCTTGAGGATTTCTGGAACTTTTGCGATATCGTCCCCGATCAGGTTCTCCATGACACAATCGGAATGCCGTCTCGTATCGCCGAGCGGCAGGCCCGTGATTGCCCTGATATGCTGTTCGAATTGCGATACGGCGCAGGCCGCTTCAGTCCAGTGACCGGAGTTGTGCACGCGCGGGGCAAACTCGTTCGCCAGTACAGTCCCATTAGCGAGCACGAAGAATTCCATGCCGGCAACGCCCACATACTTCAAGCCTTCCAACAGTTTACGGGCTGCATCGGCGGCAAGTCCCGCAACGGTCGATGATACCGAGACCGGCACTGTCGAGGTCGCAAGAATTCCATTCTTGTGAACGTTCTCGGTGATGTCATAGGTCTTTATGTTGCCAGCTTCATCCCGCGCCGCGATGACGGAGATTTCACAGACAAAATCGACCAGCGCTTCCAGTATGGAGGGAACGCTGCCAATGGCAGCGAATCCTTTTTTGGCGTCCTCACCTTTTTTACCGGAAAACTTGACCTGTCCCTTGCCGTCATAGCCGAAACGACGTGACTTGAGGATGCCTTTGCCACCGAACGCCAGCAGAGCCGCTTCAAGGTCGCCCTCGTTCTCGACACTGAGCCATTGTGTCGTCTGGATTCCCGCATTGTTAAGGAAGCGTTTTTCGCTGACGCGGTCTTGCGAGACTTTCAAGGCGAGGGGCGATGGAAACACAGGTTTGATTTCACTGAGTATTTCGGCCGAATCGACAGGAACATTTTCGAATTCATAGGTGATGACGTCACAGAGTTCGGCAAGTTGTTCAAGCGCATTGCGATCGTCATAGGCCGCAACGATATGTTCGTTGGCGACTTGCGCCGCCGGACAATTTTCCTGCGGTTCAAGGATGACAGTCTTATAACCGAGCCGAGCCGCCGCCATGGCAAGCATACGGCCAAGCTGACCGCCACCGATAATACCGATCGTTGATCCTGGAGAAATCATGCTTACGCCTCGTCAGAAGGTCTCAACGCGACCTTGTCGCTTTGTGCCTCGCGGAAATCGTCCAGCCGCTTTGCCAACGCGGCATCGTTCAGGCTAAGAACCGCAGCGGCCAGCAGAGCGGCATTGACCGCTCCGGCTCGGCCGATCGCCAAAGTGCCAACAGGAATGCCGGCTGGCATCTGCACGATCGACAGGAGTGAATCCTGCCCGGAAAGCGCCTTGGATTCCACCGGCACGCCAAACACCGGCAACGCCGTCATCGATGCGGCCATCCCCGGCAAGTGAGCAGCCCCTCCCGCACCCGCGATAATCACCTTGAAACCGGCGTCGCGTGCGCCCTTGGCGAAGCTCACAAGTCTATCAGGCGTTCTGTGCGCGGAAACAATGCGGTCATCGTGAGAGATGCCTAGACTGTCGAGCGTTTCGGCAGTGTGACGCATGGTTGCCCAATCCGACTGGCTTCCCATGATGATTGCAACATCGGCGCGTTTGTCAGCCATTGAGCATCCTGTAAATCTGTCGGGAGGAATTAACGGAAAAGACGGACCGCCGCAAGCTGGCGACGACACCGCAATATTCAGATTTGGGATCAGGCGATAATATCGGGAGTGATCTTGTCTTCAAGCTCGATGAGCTTGTCTTTTATGACAAGCTTCTTCTTCTTCATTCGCTGGATACGAAGCTGGTCACACCCAACCTGGATCATGGCTTGTATGGCGGCATCGAAATCCAGATGCTCCTGTTTCAATCTTGCGACTGCCAATCGAATGTCAGCCTGATCCTGGTCGGACATGCAGTGATTCCCGGTATTTCGCTGTAAAAAGAATCGCGTCTCTGGTTGTGGACAACCTGTCCTTGCCAGCACGTCGCCATATCATATTTCAAGGAACAAGAAAATCCTACGAAACAAATTCGACAATTGCCTAAAGTGATGGCACAGTGTCACGGCTCTGTCATAAACTTGCTGCCTTGCAAGCAGAGCATGCATACGTGACGAAACCAACCAAGGGAGAAGCCGGATGGCCATTGAGTCTCATCTTGAAACGCTTGAACGTAAGCATGGAGCGCTCGAAAAGGAAATTTCCGACGCGCTGTTAAGTCCCGCCTCCGACGACCTGACGATCAGTAATATGAAACGACGCAAGCTGGTGCTCAAAGAGCAGATTGAAAGACTGAAAGCAGCCGTCACTCACCACTAACGACCCGGAAGGACCGCAGAATTCCAGTCGACAGCTTCAAGAAGCGTTGTACTGGCAGCCACAAGAAACCCGGTTCCCGCATAGGCGGTGAGCCGGGTTTTTGCTTTTTAGCGGATTATTTGTTCCAGAACTGGTCGAGCCAGAGATTCAGATGAAAGAACCCGTTGTCATCGACCGCATAGATCCGCCGCGTGCCTTTGGCTTTGACTGATACCAGCCTCGCATCCAGAAGCGCCTTGAGGTGTTGGGAGACGGCGGGACGGGAAATCGGCAGGCCTGTCGCAAGTTCGTTGACAGTTTTTGGTCCGCGTCTGAGCTCCTCGAGCAGATAGCGGCGGTTTGGATCAGAAATTGCTGCAAAGGCATCCGTTTCGACCATCCGGAATAGTCATTTTAAACCAGCGGCAATGTCAACGGATTTCGTAGCCGACCGAATTGAAAACTATTCGGGCAATGTCTCTGCACGAGGATCCAGCCTCACCCCTTCGGGCGTCACACGTTCGGAATGAACCGTCTGGAAGTTATCGCGCAGCTCAATCGGAACGGGTGCACGCATTCGCGACCGTATGATCGCATGAGCCATGATCGAAATATGCGCCAACGCCGTTATGGCAAACAGGCCTTCAGGTGCAACGCTCTCCATCGCCCACGCGCCAAGTATCGGCCCAATCATGGTGCCAAAACCATAGAGCAGCAACAGTCCGCTTGTGACCTTGATGAAGCTTTGCTGATCCGAAAAATCATTCGCATGGGCAACAGCCACCGGGTAGAGCGTATAGGCGAGGCCGCCATAGATCGCGGTCATGATCAGAATAACCGTGGCATGCCTGGGTGCAATCAGGAAGATCAACAGGCCGATCAGCGCCGCAGCACCGCCCACGAAGGCCAGTACGTACCGCCGGTCGGTGCGATCCGACATGCGGCCGACCGGGATCTGCATCAGCGCACCGCCCATGACCGAAGCGCTCATCATCAGAGCGATCTCGGTGGTTGATATGCCCGTCGCCGCGCCATAGACGGCGCCGAGCGTTCCGAACGCACCATTGGCGATGCCGATCAGAATACAGCCAAGGAAAGCCACCGGCGAATTGCGATAGAGAGCCTTCAAATCGAGCTGCACTTCGGTCAGTGGTTTCGGGCTGCTGGCGKTGGAAATCGCGGTCGGAATGAGTGCCAGGCAAAAGAGAATCCCCGACAGCATGAAGAATGTGCCCGTATGCACGTCGCCGAAACCGATCATCATCTGCCCGACTGTGATCGAACCAAAATTCACTACCATGTAGAGACCGAAAATTTGCCCGCGATTGGCATTGGTCGCGCGCTCGTTCAGCCAGCTCTCGATCACCATGTAGGAGCCTGCCATGGCAAAGCCGGTCAAAGCGCGAAGAACGATCCAGGCAGTCGAATCGACAAGAATACCGGTAAGCAGCGCCACAATCGCGGCGATCGATGCAAAGGCGCTGAAGGCACGGACGTGCCCGACCCGGCGCACAAGCCGCGGCGCAAGCAGACAGGAAGTAATGAAACCACCCGCCCAGGCTGTTCCCAACAGACCGAGAGACGTCGTCGAAAAGCCTTCCGCGCCGCCGCGCAAAGGCAACAGCAACCCGTGGAGACCGGACGCCATAACGAGGAAGGAGGTGCCGCAGAGGAGCGCGAAAACCTGAATGAACGAACGGAACACGGCAGACCCTTCAAGCGAATGGGGAATGAAGCCAGCCTGGAGCAGGCTGGTAATGACTTCGTCTCAATCAGCAATGCGGAGATTTTAGGTCACCCGCAAAACTTTCATCGGCTCAGCGGAACAGAGCCTCGGCCGCTACCTTGCTATCACCCTTGCGTGACCGCTCTTCCTCAAGACGTGTGATCTCGGAACGCAGCAGGACGATCCGCTCGTCAAGTTCGGCAACCGATAACAGCGACAAGTCCTGCCCGATGTCGTGGACAATCTTGCGCCTTGGTTCTTCGTCGAAAAGTGACATTATTTCCTCCACTTGTCGTCCTAGTGTTAGAGGATACAGCCCAACTGCTTGGAATTGCAAACCATTCCGGCGAATCAATCCAGAGGGAGATCACCAATGGCCGAAACAATTCCGACGACGATGACGGCGATCGAAATCACCGCGCCAGGAGGCCCCTTGGTCCTGAAGCCGGGCGAGCGCAGCGTTCCGGAGCCGAAAGCCGGTGAGCTTCTCATCAAGGTACGTGCCGCCGGCGTCAATCGGCCCGATGTGCTGCAGCGGCAAGGTCACTATCCCCCGCCAGCCGGTGCATCTGATATCCCTGGTCTGGAAATCGCTGGCGATGTCGTCGCGGTTGGCGAAGGTGTAACGCGATTTCGCGTTGGCGAACGTGTCACGGCGCTCGTTGCAGGCGGGGGCTACGCTCAATATTGCGTGGTACATGAAACCAACGCATTGCCGATCCCTGCGGGCTACGGCTTCATTGAGGCCGCAGCAATTCCGGAAACCTATTTCACCGTCTGGCACAATGTGTTCGAGCGCGGCGGCTTGCAGAGCGGCGAAACCTTTCTCGTTCATGGCGGGTCGTCCGGAATAGGCACCACGGCAATCCAGCTGGCCAAGGCCTTCGGGGCCACAGTAGTCACCACTGCAGGCTCGGACGAGAAATGCGAAGCATGCCAGAAACTCGGCGCTGACCGCGCTATCAATTATCGCAATGAAGATTTCGTCGAGGCGATCAAGGAGATGACCGGCGGCAAGGGTGTCAACCTCACTCTCGATATGGTGGGCGGCGATTATACGGAACGCAATTATGAGGTCGCGGCGCTCGATGGCCGTATCGTTCAGATTGCCTTCCTGAACGGCGCCAAAGTCACAACGGACATATCGAAGCTTATGGTCAAGCGTCTCACCCATACAGGGTCCACCCTTCGCAACCGCCCGGTCGAGTTCAAGGCGGGGATCGCACGCGAACTCGAGCTCAAAGTATGGCCCCTGCTGGTCGAGCGCCGTGTGGCGCCGGTGATCGACATGATCTACCCGCTGCATGAAGCCTGGCGGGCCCATGAACGCATCGAGGATGGGCACCATATCGGCAAGATCGTGCTCGATGTGAGTTGATTGAAAAGAAGGCGTCCACCCTCCTGTTCGGGAGGATGGACGCGAAAGCCGGTACTCTGACTCAGTTTGTTGCCTGAACCTTACCTATATTGAAGAAGATGGTTTCGCCGGACGAACCGTCGACACCGTCATTGTCAGTCACCGCATAGCCAATACCCTCGGAGTCGACGGTGAAGCCTTCAAGCTTCTCGGCGACATAACCATTGCTGGCCTTGAGGTCACCCATGAAGTCATGCGCCAGCGTCTTCTCGACCACTGGAAGCTTTTCGCCAATCTTGGCGGGCTTCAGCCCGTCAAGCGCCACGCGGTACAAGCGCTTGTTGACGGCGTTTGCACCGACCTTATTGTCGCGTTCGATGATGTAAAGCTGGCCATCATGCGTGGTGATTTCAGACAGTCCTACCCAGCCCTTTTCGGTCTTGTCGAGCGGATAGGAAACCGCGCTCCATTCCTTCTTCTTGATGTTATAGCGCAGGAGCTTGACGAAACCCTTTTCGTCGTCCTTCCATTCGCGCTGGATCGGCATCCAGAGCACAGCGTCATCGCCTTCGCCAACACGGGTGATGCCTTCGAGACCATAGCGGATCTGGTTTGGCAGCAGGTCGTCCGGCAACGCGATTTCTTTCTTGATTTCGCCCTTGTCGTTCACATTGAGGATTGCATGCGGGACAAGCTTCGCCTGATCGCCCTCGTTGGCAAGCCAGAAACCGCCGTCGCCATCTGTAGTGATACCTTCAAGATCAAGCTTCTGCGCCGCCTGGCCACCACGTTTGACCACCAGTGCGTTGGTGATTTTTGCCGGCGCCTGCTTGGCATCGATCGTATAAATTGTCGGCGCGGAATAATAAATCGAATCCGAAACGGCATAGAGCTTGCCGGATTCCTTCAGGTCACCGACGAGACCAGATAGCGCGCCCCAGCCGACAGGCGTTCCATCATCTTTGGTCGAAGAGACGATGAGCGGATAGTTGGGCTTCTGATCCTTGAGCTCATAGATCATGACATGCGACCGGGCACCGCCATCTTCGACGAGGTCCGTTTCATTCGCCGTAATCAGAAGATTGCGCGACGGAATCGCCAAAACGCCTTCCGGTCCAATGCCCGAGGGCAGAAGCTGAACGAATTCCGGATCAGCACCCGTGTCCTTGTAAACGCCGACCATGGATGCGCGTTCGCTGGCGACGAAGAGATATGGGGTATCGCCAAACTTGGCGAATTCGGCTCCTTCGAGCTCAACGCCCTTTTTGTTGCGTTTGTCCGGATAGTGTCCGGCTTCCGCAATCTTGTATTCGAGTGATGGGCCGGACTCGTAGGCTACCTTGCCGTCCTTCGTGAAGATGGTGAAACTGCGCGAACCGCCTTTGTAATCGCCTTCATTGGCGACAACGAAGCGATCATTGTCGAGCCACTTGATGGTGTCAGGCTCGCGGAGCACACCCTTCATGCTGCCGTCAAACTTGAAAGCCCCGTCATTCTTCACATCGATCTTGTCCAGATCGACAGTACCAGCGGAGAAATGGCTGACGATCTTGCCGGTCGCCGCGTCGACAACGGCAATGTGATTGTTCTCCTGTAGTGTCACCGCAATCTGGTTCTGACTGTTGATGGAAACGAATTCCGGTTCCGCATCCGTCGGTGCAATCTCCGAAAGACCCGTCAAGTCCACCGTTTTCATAGTTGCGCAATCCGGGGCACCGTCTTTCAGCGAGAATATCTTGAGGTTGCCCGAGGGCATCTGCGGTATTTCGCCGTCATTCAATTCTTCGTCGCGCTCGTTCTCGATGACCACGGCGGCAAAGGTCTTGTCGGGGGAGACCGCAACCGAATCCGGCTGTCCGCCGAGGTCGCAGGTCGCGTTGACCTTGCGTGTGGCAATATCGATAACGTCGAGCCGTCCTGAAGGTTTGGCCTTGCTCTCGGACGTATTGACAGCGGCCAGAACATTTCCGCCAACGGTCGCAACCGAAGTTGGCTCGCCCTCGACCTTGATGATCCCGCCCGCCTGTGGCTTGGCCGGATCGGTAATGTCGACAAAGCCGATCGCACCATAAGGACTGTCGGAATAGATCAGCGTCTTGCCGTCTTCCGATGCAGTGATGATTTCCGACGATGTCGGCTTCGACTTGTCTGCATCCTTTGGCAGATTGTCCGCCACCGGGAAACTCGCGATTCGATTGAAAATCGGTTCAGCAACGGCGGGAATGGCGACGGACGCTGCCAGGGCAGTCCAGAGACCGAGATAGAGCGATTTGCGCGACATGTTTTCGTAAACCTCCTGTTTTTGTTGGAGGATGGTTCGCCTAGCCGCATTGCAATGGAATGACGGTTTCGTGACAGTTTGATGAAACGCCCGGTTGTACCCGGTTGTGATCAAAACCGATTCTTGCTCATCGAACAAAATAACGCTATATAGGCGCCGAATTCCCGGAAATTGTGGTTGAACCCACGTCCCGCGCCCCCGGAGCGGACGAACGAGAGGACTATATCTATGGCCACCCAGCTTCTAATGCCAAAGGCAACGGCCGTCTGGCTTGTCGACAATACTGCGCTGTCCTTCGATCAGATCGCTGCATTCTGCAAGCTGCATCCGCTCGAAGTGAAGGCGATTGCCGATGGCGAATCCGCCCAGGGCATCAAGGGCCTTGATCCGCTGATTACTGGCCAGCTGTCGCGCGAGGAGATTGCCAAGGGCGAGGCTGATGCCAACTACAAGCTGAAAATTCTGGAGCCGAAGGTTCGCGTTCCGGAAACCAAGCGCAAGGGTCCGCGCTATACACCGCTATCGAAGCGCCAGGATCGCCCCAATGCCATTCTGTGGCTGGTTCGCAACCACCCGGAATTGAAGGATGCGCAGATCTCGCGCCTGATCGGCACGACGAAATCCACCATCGAACAGATCCGCAACCGTACGCACTGGAATTCAAACAACCTTCAGCCGATGGATCCGGTCACCCTCGGCCTGTCCTCGCAGATCGATCTCGACATTGAGGTGGAGCGCTCGTCCCGCGGTCGGCCGGTACAGCAGCCGGGCGAAGGCGGCGATACGCTGCTCCCCGCATCGGCAACCGAAAACCTCGACATTCAGCCAACGGTCCGCGAAGAGGACCAGGAGCTCGATGCTGACAAGGTATTCGCCAAGCTGTCGTCGCTCAAGGGCCACCAGGAAAACGAAGACGAAGAATAGACTTTACAAAAACCATTGATAAAAGCCCGGCGATGCCGGGCTTTTTTTACGACGCACGAGCCTTGTTGTCCGGCGTCTCGCTCAGCTCTACACGGCGGTAGAAATCCGCCAGCGTCTTGCCGCGCTCCTGGCGGAAAATTCGGTCGATCTTCTCGACCTTGGCGATCCGGTCAATACGGAACGTACGAAAATCATTGCGCAGTTCGCACCAGCTGATCAATGTCCACACTTTGCCCCAGAACCACAAACCGAGCGGCCGGATGTCACGGGCGCTCTCGTTGCCTTCGAGATCAGTGTAAGTGATCGACAGAATGCGGCATTGTTCCGCAGCGTTTTCCGCAAGATCGATGAGTGCCCGGTCGTTGTCACTGATGTTATAGCTGGTCGAATGAACATGCGTATTCGTAATGCGCGGGCGCTCTTCTTTGGGCAGAACAGCGCCGATCTTGATGATGGCTTCTTCCGCAGCGCGGGCCATGGATGCTCCGCCCCAGGCTGTAATCAGCCGCGCACCGGCGACGAGCGCCACAACTTCATCGCGCGTAAACATCAGTGGCGGCAGATCGAAACCCTCGCGCAGGATGTAGCCGACGCCGGCCTCGCCATCAATCGGCACGCCGGTCGATTGCAGATCAGCGATGTCACGATAGATCGTGCGCTCGGAGACCTCGAGCTTTTCGGCAAGCTGACGCGCGGTTACCAGGCGCCCGCCACGCAGCTTCTGCACAATCTGGAAAAGACGGTCAGCCCTGCGCATTGTCGGTCCTATACTCTCTGGCGATGAATTCGCGCATCTCCGCAACCTGCCCGGCCTTCTCAGGGTAAAG
>NZ_JBFUMG010000050.1:0-16280 GCF_054049495.1 Phyllobacterium sp. P5_D12
ACGATCTCCCAATCGCCTGTGGCACCTGAAACAAAACGCTTGGGTTCCGGCGTACGCGTATCAACGAGAGTCATGCTGGTGTGTAATTCCTGGCTAAATATTGTCCTTATTGGCTAGTGCAATCTGCAGCATGAGGCAAGTGTTTCTCCAATTTGGATGCGATTGGGTTGACACAACAGCGACGACGGTATTCATTAAATCATCAGATGACTTTAGGAATTATCCCGATGAAACCCGCCGTGCGCACCAATCTTACAGACACTGCGATTCAAAATATTCGTGCTGAAATCACCGCCAGCCGCTGGCAGATCGGAGAGCGCATTCCGAATGAAGCGACGCTTGCCGACATGCTGGGCGTCAGTCGCGGCACCGTGCGGGAAGCTGTTCGCGTCCTCGTTTCTCAGGGCATCCTTGAAACGAGGCAGGGCTCAGGCACCTATGTCCGCTCGGTGATCGATGCGGAGGACAGTCTGCTCCGAATCCGGCGGACCGGGCTTCGCGATCAGGTCGAGACGCGTTGTGCGCTCGAAGTAGAGGCCGCGCGCCTTGCGGCAACGCGACATACACCGGAGATCGTCGCAGAACTTCGGCAAATGCTTAGCGATCGCGGCGAGTACAATCCCGCCGATCATGATCGCTATGTCGAACAGGACCTTGCATTTCACAAGGCGGTTGTTGCCGCTTCCGGAAACAGCGCACTCATCGAGGTCTACGAGTTCTTCTCGACTTCGACCCAGGAAATCATCAAGGCCACGGTGACCGGCGAACTCCCCGAACCCGACATGGCTGCTCATTCCGCGATCATCGATGCCATCGCCTCGGGCGATCCGGAGAAAGCAACTCTCACCACCCGGGCTTTCATGGCTCCCATTCTCCTTGAACTCGATCGGCTTCTCGCATCATGAACCAGCATATATCCCCCAGCTCCGGACCACAGGATATCGCCAGCGAGCAATTGATCGATGCCGAAGCCGACAGCGTTCCACAGCCCAGGCCTCCGGTTTTTGCAAGTCGTGCCGCACAGATCGTCACGGGGTTGAGCCTCGTCCTCATCGCCTTCAATCTTCGTCCGGTCTTCTCCAGTGCGTCTGCGCTTTTGCCGGAGATCATCGAACAGACGGGGCTGTCCTCTTTCGGCGCCGGCGTTCTGACAACCCTGCCCGTCGTCTGCCTTGGCGTCTTCGCCCCGCTCGCGCCAAGGCTGGCACAGCGCATCGGCGCGGAACGAACGTTGCTGGCCGTGCTGCTGCTTCTTGCATTGGGCACCGCGTTGCGCGGCTTCGGCTCGCTGCCATTGCTGTTCTTCGGGACTGCCCTTGCCGGTTCCTGTATCGCTGTCGGCAACGTTCTGCTTCCGGGCCTTGTGAAACGCGACTTCGCCTCGAGAACCGGCATGATGACCGGCCTTTATACTATGGCGCTCTGTGCAGGAGCAGCCAGCGCAGCTGGTTTCACCCTGCCCTTGCAGCGCGTGCTCGGCGGCTCTTGGTCCTTGGCGCTTGGTGCATGGGCGATACCGGCGATACTCGTCGCGGTGATCTGGTTCCCGCATGCCTTCTTCAGGAAAGTCCGCACGAAGCATGCCGGCTTCAGGGTTGAAGGTCTCTGGCGCGATCGCCTTGCCTGGCAGGTCACCTTATTCATGGGACTGCAATCGGCTTTGGCTTACTGCGTCTTCGGCTGGCTATCGCCGATCCTGCGCGAGCGCGGGCTCGACGGCGTTACAGCGGGCGTCGTGGTATCCGTGTCGGTCATGGCGCAGGTTTTTGCCTGCCTCCTCGTTCCGTCGCTAGCAGTGCGCTGCAGGAACCAGCGGCTCCTCAATGTGGCGCTCGTTGCGCTTGCGGTCACCGGCCTGCTCGGTTTTCTGTTCGCGCCCTTGTCAACGGTCTGGGTGTGGGCTGTCGTCCAAGGCCTTGGTCAAGGCGGACTGATCGCCATTGCCATGACTATTATCGTTTTGCGATCACCGAATGCACATGTGGCATCGCATCTTTCCGGCATGGCGCAATGCATTGGCTATATGCTTGCCGCGACGGGTCCGCTTCTGGTCGGGCTCATTCATGGCCTCACCGGGAGTTTCGCCGCCACAGCTGCGCTATTCGTCCTTCTCGGGCTTGGAGCGACCCTGTTCGGTTGGGGCGCCGGGCGATCGACCCACGTTGGCGCGAAAACAATCGAGCTTTGACAATGCCGCCCTAGCGCTTTGCGCCAGTCTGGGGCATCCTGATGGTAGAGATTGTTCGTGGCAGGGAGGAACGCCATGCGCTGCTTTACGGTACTCGGTCCCTCGCAGGCCGGGAAATCCACGCTCGTGGAAAAACTGGCCGCACTGGAAGGTGCATCGAAAAAATCCATTTCTCCATACGGATTGGGCCTGACGGAATTCGAGTTCGGAAACGAAGCATGGTGTGCGCTGGATGCGCCTGGCTCGGGTGAGGCCTTGGCCCACGCCCAGCATGCGCTTTTAGCCAGTGATGCCTGCATCCTGTGTGTGTCGCCGAACCCCGAGGAAGCTGTTCTTGCAGCTCCTTATCTGCGGGTGATAGAAGCTTCGGGAACACCGTGTATCGTATTCGTGAACCGGATGGACGAACCGAGGGGACGGCTGAGAGACGTCATCGCCTCGCTCCAGGACTTCGCAAGCCACACACTATTGCTGCGGCAGATCCCGATTCGCGAAGGCGATAAGATCGTCGGCACCTGCGACCTTATTTCGGAGCGTGCCTGGCGCTACCGCGAGGGCCAGACGTCGGCTCTTGTCGAAATTCCCACCGATGTTGTAGAGCGCGAGCATGAAGCGCGTGCCGAACTTCTCGAATCTCTCTCTGAATTCGACGACTGGCTGCTGGAGGAACTCATCGAAGACCGCGAACCCGCCAGCGATGCTATTTATGCCATCTCTTCACGCGTCCTGCGGGAAAACCGGATCATCCCCGTTCTTGTCGGCGCCGCAAGCCATAGCAACGGCATCATGCGCCTGATGAAGGCCCTGCGTCATGAAGCGCCGCAACACGAAGCTCTTCGCGCGCGCCTTGCAGCGGCCGTCAACATCAAAGAGGCGGCGTTGGTCGGCGTGAGCTTCCACGCCTATCACCGCCAGAACGTCGGCAAGTCGGTGCTTGTGCGTGCTCTCGGCGATGGCCTCAAGCAGGGATCTCTACTTGCMGGCTCCCGTTTGGGACCAGTGCAGGATACCGGGACCGGCAAACCTGTTACAACGGCGATACTCCGAGGCGACGTTTTCGCCACGGTAAAATCCGATCATTTGCCTGTTCCGTCGCTGCTGACAGCCGACACTGCTGTCGCATCACCGGCATGGACAGAGCCGCCTACCCCCATGCTGGAACGCATATTGGTTCCCGACAGCGAACGGGACGAGACCAAGCTCTCCGAAACGCTGGCAAAGCTCGCAGAGACCGATCACGGCCTCAAGGTCACGCAGGAGGAAGGGACCGGCGCTCAATTGATCTGCGTCCAGGGACCGGTGCATTTGCGCGATCTCTGCAAGACCCTGGCGGAAGTCTTTCATGTCAACGTGACCGACCGGCCACCAAGCCCTGTTTACCGCGAGACGATCTCGAAAACATCCGATGTTCACTACCGGCACCGCAAGCAGACCGGCGGTGCCGGACAGTTCGCCGATGTGAAACTGAGCATCCACCCGAATGAACGCGGCGAAGGCTTCAGCTTCGGCGAAACGGTTAAAGGCGGTGCTGTTCCGCGCAATTTCATTCCCGCAGTCGAGGCCGGAGCTCGCGAAGCGATGGAGAAAGGCCCGCTGGGTCTTCGCGTCATCGATGTCGGCGTAACGCTGACCGACGGCCAGCACCATTCCGTCGATAGTTCCGAATTTGCATTCCGGGCCGCAGGCAAAATGGGGGTGCGCGACGCGCTGGCCCAGGCATCCGCGGTGCTGATGCAGCCAATCTTCCGTGTGGAGATCCACATCCCCTCCATCTACTCCGGCAGTCTTGTGCCGATCGTCTCCTCCTTCAAGGGCCAGGTCCTTGGCTTCGATCGGGACGACACCGCCAAGGGATGGGATGTCTTCCGCGCGCTCATTCCCGGCAGCGCGCTCGACGAACTGGCGCGCTCGCTGCGCTCCGCTACACAGGGCATTGGCACATTTTCGAAGAACTTCGATCATTTCGAAGAACTTTATGGGAAAGAAGCCGATGCCATCATCAGTGCCCACGCAAGCTAATCCCTACGGGTTAATTCCGGTCTAAGGCCCAATGTGATACCTTCCGCCGTTCCGCTCATGGATGCTGAGACGGGGGACGTTCGGTGAACTTTTTTTGCGTTGCATTTATCGGAGGAATGTTGGGGGTCTCGCCCGCGCTGGCGGGGCCGCTGCATGACGCCGCCAAAAATGGCGATGTCGCAACCGTTAAACAATTGCTGGATCAGGGTGCCGACATTGCGCAACCGGATGACGCCGGCGAGCCGGTTCTCCTTATCGCGTCACTGGCCGGAAAGCCGGACGTGGTGGCTATCTTACTCGAACGCGGTTCGAACATCGAAATTCGCAACAAAGGCGGGCTGACGGCGTTGCACGCTGCTGCCTATGGCGGAAATCTCGATACGGTAAAGTTGCTGGTTGAGAAGGGTGCGGCGGTCAATGACGAAAAGAACTTCTATCACATGACACCTCTGCATGCGGCGGCCGAAGAGGGTCATGCCGATGTGGTAGCGTACCTATTGGCCAACAAGGCTGAAGTCGATCCAAAAGAACGCAACGGTTATACGCCACTCACCCAGGCTGGATGGCGGGAACATTGGGATGCGGCTACCCTGCTAATGAAGGCGGGCGCTGAATGCCAGAAGGCCGATCTGGTTGGCCAATGGCTTTTTACCGAGTGCACCAAGCGCAAATGACTGCTGGTCGCCGGTAACACCGCACCGGAACTAAGGGAGAAACTGAAATGCTGGAACACCGCTTGAAACGCAAGTTTCAAATTGCTGCATCTATGGCTGCGGCCGTAATGCTGCTCTCGTTCACGCCGCCTGCCGGGGCCGAAGAACTCGTCAACACCGGCTATTTTGGCGATGTGGCAATCAAGGGCTATGACCCGGTCGCCTATTTCACGCAGAACCAGGCCGTTCAGGGATCCGATAAGTACTCATACCGCTGGCTTGGCGCGACTTGGCAGTTTGCCAGCGCAGAAAATCGCGATCTGTTCATCGCAGAACCTGCAAAATATGCCCCGCAATATGGCGGCTATTGCGCAGACGGTGTTTCGTTCGGGACAGTCACGACCAATGTCGACCCGAAAGCCTGGCGGATCATCGAAGGCAAACTGTACATAAGCTATGATCCGGGAGCAGCCGATGGATTTGAAAAGAACCCGACCAAGCTCACCGACTCGCGCAAGCACTGGTCCGATGTGGAGCACACGCTCGTTGCAGAGAAGTTGCAGACGGATTGGCAGAAGGCCCCCGCCAACTGACAGGTACCTCAAGGGGTTATGGAAAAATACATCAATGCGCGCGGCGTGACGTGAACATATTTCGCGTCGCGCTGCTCCGGCGCCGTGTTGCGGTAAACATAGCCGCATACCATCCGATCCAGGAAATAGCCCCCGAACCGCTCGCATAGGCGGTTGCCGCGAACTTCGATCAAGCCGGTTATATTCGTGTTGGCGCTGCGGTATGCGGTGTTTCCGGCCGTGTCGAAATACTGGATGAATTCGGTGCCGTTCTTGTGCTTGCCCGTCCAGGTCTTGTTATTGACCATCGCGCTCAATTCCGCCTCGCCGACCTGGTCGGCTGGATTGGCTTCAAAGCCGAACGGCCATTCAGGCACCCCGGCAGCGCGCAGCCCGTCCAGATGATGGCGCAGATCGTCTTCCCGCCAATAATCATAGAGATAACCGTAGTATGTCAGATTGGTATCCGGAAACAGTTCCAGCAATTTCCCCGTTTCCCGGGATGCAAGCGTCTGGTCGCCGCGATCCACATAGGCAGCGGCGAGATATTCACGTGCGGGCTCCGCTTTGGGAAGAGCATCGCGCGCGGTCTCCATCAGAGGAACCGCCCGTTCGCTGTCGCGCGCGGTGTAAAAAACAATGCCGGCAAGCAACTGCAGGCTAGGCGGCGGCGTGGGATCGAGCCGCAGCGCCTTTTCAATCTCGGTCACCGCCTGCGCGCGGCTGCCGGTTTGTGCCAGGATAAGCGCCAGATTACCGACGATCTCCGCGTCGTTCGGCTGTGCAGCCACCGCCCGGCTGGCGGAATCCCTCGCCTCCACCTCCCGCCCGTCGACCAGCTGCAGAAGCGCGAGCACCGTATGCGCACGAGCGTTATTTGGGTCCAATTTCAGCGCCTGACCCGCTGCGTCGTAGGCTATCTTTCGCGCCACCGCGGCAGACCAGAGATAATTGTAATCGTTGCGCCAGACATCCACAGCCACGCGGGCGATTCCGKCATGGGCATTGGCAAAATTCGGATCGAGATCGAGTGCCTTCTGATAGTATGACAATGTTCGCCGGTAAGTCTCGACGTCACTGTAATAGAAACCTTCCTGCTCGGCTCGGAGATAATAATCATAGGCCTCGAGATTCTCGGTCGGTATTCGCGCCAGCTGGTCACGCTCGCCTTCGCTTAGCTTGACCTCAAGCGCAGAAATGATCTTGCCGATGACATCGTCCTGAACCGCAAATAGGTCGGCATACTGGCGATCGTATCGCTCGGCCCACAAGGAAAGACCGGTAAGCGCATCGATCAGCTTGACGTTGATCCGCAGTCGGGAATCTGCACGTTGCAATGTCCCCTCGAGAACGTAGTGGACGCCGAGTTCAGCCGCCACATCCTGAATCTTTCCGGCCGTATCGTGGATGGCGAAAACCGAATGACGTGCAATCACGAACAGGCCAGAGACCTTTGAGAGCTCGGTGATGAGATCGTCTGTCAGTCCCGCCGCAAGGTGGTCATGATCCGTGTCGCCGCTCACATTGATGAAAGGCAGCACCGCCACCGAAGGCTTGTCCGGCAGCGGATAGGCGAACCGCTCGACAAGTGATGCAGGCTGAAACAATTGCGCAGGTTTCCACCACAGCAACCCTGCGCCGAGCAACGTCAAAACAAGGGCTGCGACGGCTGGCACGCGCCAGCGGCGCAAGCGTCTGCGTGCGCCGACTGTCTTGCCCGCTCCGGCAGGGTCGAGCACAACGCGATATATCCGGATCGGCTCGGCGATGCTTTTGACTCTTTGCTCGCCGAGCGAGACATAGCCAACCGGAAGTTTCGATTTCACCTGATCATAGGTCGTTCCGGAAATCGCAATGCCGCCCGGTTCCGCGAGCGCCTGTATCCGGTCGGCAATATTGACACCGTCGCCGTGAATATCCTCGCCCTCGACCATGATGTCCCCGAGATTGACACCAATGCGAAAAACCAGACGCTTTTCCTGTGGAGCGGCAGCATTGCGTTCAGCCTTTTCGCGCTGCACCTCGACGGCACAACGCAATGCGGCGACCACGCTCYGGAACTCGACCAGAAGGCCGTCACCCATGGTCTTGACCAGCCGCCCATTATACTCGGCGATGTTCGGCTCGAAGACTTCGCCGAGGTCATCCTGAAAACGGGCGCGCGTTCCCTCCTCGTCGATCTGGCTCAAATGGCTGTAACCGACGACATCAGCGATCAGAACGGCTGCAAGACGGCGCTCCATGCCCGGCCCCCGAGAGCAATTCCAGGAAAAGTGTGAAGCGTTTTCCGTCCGGAATTGCGTAAAAACAAGGAGCACGACGGCTCCAGCCATATCTTATAGCAGGTCAGGTAGCGATACCATTGCGGTGGCAAGGGTTCCTGCCATTTCACCCCTCCATCATCTCTCGCAGCACCATGCGCTTGAAATGCTCGACCAGCGCGTCGCCCTCTTGGCGCTCAACCGAGATCGCAAGGCGCATCGTCGCCTCGCCGAGTTGCATGATCAGAAAGCTCGACGCCTCCAGTTCGTCGCGGTCCGCCTTGGGGTCGACCCGCGCCCGCGCCGCCGCCAGCACCGCGCCATTGATGCGGCTGTCGGCAAGACTGATATCGCGCAGCGCCTTGTCCGCCTGCGTCCCCGACCAGATGTCGCGCATCACCGGCTCGGCGAGGAACATCGCGTAATAGACATCGATCAATTCGCCAAACGCCCGCCGCAAGCCTTCTTTGCCCTGCACATCCTGCAGCCCTTCCGCGATACATTGCTGGCCAAGCACATTGTAGCGCTCCGCCAGCGTGCGGATGATCGCGCCCTTGTCAGGAAAGTACTGGTAGAGCGAACCGATGGAAATCCCCGCCATCTCCGCCACGTCGCTCATGCGCATGGCATCGCTGCCGCTCTTCTCGATGAGCGTCGAGGCGCAACTCAGTATCCGTTCCACCCGCTCCCGGCTGCGTTTTTGCGTTGGCTCGCGCCGTACGCCCTCGATTGGCCCAATCTCATTCATGAGTATTCCTCACATTTTGCTTGACTCCTATAATATGAGGATTTATCACATTTGCAAATATGAGAATTGCTCATGTTTAAGGGCCTGTTTAGAAAGTCGCTGCGGCGAGACATAGGACGTGGTTTTCGAGAACCGGAGCGCAGCGTACGTAAAGTACGCGAGCACCGGAAGCGCAGAAAATCGCGTCAGATGACCGCCGCAGTAGAGTTTCAAGACGGGAACCAAGAGGAGATGAAAATGACCACCTTCCGCACCTCGAAATTCCCCGTTCTGATCATCGGCGGCACCGGCAAGACCGGCCGCCGCGTCGCCGAGCGCCTCACAGCGCAGGGTGTCCCCGTGCGTATTGGCTCGCGCAATGCCAGCCCCGCCTTCGATTGGGAGAACCCCGAAACCTGGGCACCCKCGCTCGAATGCGTCTCGGCCGCCTACATCACGTACTATCCCGACCTCGCCGCGCCGGGCGCTGCCGAAGCCGTAGGCGATCTCGCCCGCCTCGCCATCCGAAAGGGTGTCAAGCGTCTCGTCCTCCTCTCCGGCCGCGGCGAGCCCGAAGCCCAGCGCGCCGAGCAGATGCTGCAAGCCTCCGCCGCCGATTGGACCATTGTCCGCGCCAGCTGGTTCATGCAGAACTTCAGCGAAAGCATGCTGCTCGGCCCGATCCTCGCCGGTGAGATGGCGCTGCCGGTCAGCACGGTGCGCGAACCCTTCATCCATGCCGATGATATCGCCGATATCGTCACCGCCGCGCTCACCGATGACCGCCATATCGGCCAGCTCTATGAGGTCACCGGCCCGCGCGCCTTAACCTTCGCCGAAGCCGCTGCCGAGATTGCCAAGGCCACCGGGCGCCCTATAAATTACGCCACCATCAGCCCGGAGGAATTCATGCAAGGTCTCGAACAGGAACAGGTGCCCGCCGATATCGCCGCGCTCGTCAATGAGCTGTTCACCGTAGTGCTCGACGGGCGCAACGAATATTTGACCGACGGTGTCCGCGAGGCGCTCGGCCGCGCTCCCCTCGATTTCACCGCATATGCCAGCGAAGCCGCCGCAACCGGCATCTGGGAGGGCGCGCAATGATCGCCTTCATCCCGCTCCTCACCCTCATTGCCGCGCTTGGCAGCGGCCTGATGGCCGGCTTGTTCTTCGCCTTCTCCAGTTTCATCATGACGGCGCTGGCAAAACTGCCGCCCGAACAGGGCATCGCCGCCATGAATTCGATCAACGTGACGATCCTCAATGCCACATTCGGCCTCGCCTTCTTCGGCACGGCCCTGCTTTGCCTTGGCCTCGGCGTCGCCAGCGTCCTGCGCTGGGCCGAGCCCGGCTCGGCATGGCTGCTTGCCGGCAGCCTGCTCTATCTTGCCGGTGTGATCGTCGTCACCATGGTGTTCAACGTCCCGCTCAATGATGCTCTCGCCGCCGTTTCGCCAACGAGCCCGGAAGGCGCCGCCATGTGGACCCGCTATCTCGCCAAGTGGCTGCCGTGGAACCATGTCCGCACCTTCGCCAATATCGGCGCGCTCATCGCCTTCATCCTTGCTTATGGCAGGCAGGCCGCGTGAAACCCTGCACAAGGCGCCTCACCCCGCCTTGTACCAAGCCTGGTCCTGATGCACACTCCGGCGCAAGAATACCAAGGAGCACCCCATGTACCAGCCGCCGCATTTCCGCGAGGAGAGGCTCGAAATCCAGCACGCGCTCATCAAGGCGCATCCGCTCGGCCTGCTGATCAACAGCGGCGAAGATGGCCCGAACGCCAATGCCATTCCCTTCCTGCTCGATGCAGAGGCCTCGCCGAAGGGCACGCTCTTCGCCCACGTCGCCCGCGCCAATCCGCAATGGCGCCAGCTCGCGAGCGACGGCCGGGTGCTCATCGTCTTTCAAGGCCCGCAGACCTATGTGACGCCCTCCTGGTATGCGACCAAACAGGAAACCGGCAAGGTCGTGCCCACATGGAACTATGCCATCGTGCAGGTGCGCGGCACGGCGAAAATCATCGAGGATCGCGACTGGCTGCGGACCCATGTCTCAGCCCTCACCGCCCGCAACGAAGCGCCCCGCGCCGCGCCATGGGCGGTGGATGACGCTCCGGAAACCTATATCGACTCGCAGCTGAAAGGTATTGTCGGCATCGAGATCGAGATCGCCGAGATCGAAGGCAAGTGGAAGGTCAGCCAGAACCGCCCTGAGAACGACCGCACCGGCGTCGCGGATGGGCTCGAAGCCGATCAGCACACGACGGAGGCGCGCGCCATGGCCGAGTTGGTGCGGGCTGGCGGTACGAAGTCCTACTGACGCAGCGATTTGAACGCAGCTCGCAGCTCCGCGCTGAAAAGCTCCGGCTGTTCCCACGCGGCGAAGTGACCGCCCTTGTCGACCTCGTGGAAGTAGATCAGGTTGCGGTAGGCGCGCCGGGCCCATGTCTCCGGGGCGCGATAGTTTTCGAAAGGAAATACCGTGATCGCCACCGGCAGCGCTATTTCGGAGGTCATCTCGCCGACCGATAGGGCCGGACTGCGGCCACCGCCATATTCCCAGTAGAGTCGGCCCGAGGAGGTCGCGCTGTTCGTCAGCCAGTACAGCGTGACGTCGTCCAGAACTTCGTCGACAGATTTTTCCGGATCGTCGTTGCTGTATGTCCATCTGGAAAAGCCCGGATGCCCGAGCATCCATGCCGCGAGGCCGGCTGGCGAGTCCGTGATGGCATAGCCTACCGTCTGCGGCCGCGTGCCCATCATCGTCGCATAGGACCTGTTCCCCATTTTGCCGGCCGCGGCAAGCGCATCGAATGTCTCGCGTTCCTTCTCGGTCAATCCCTCAGGCGCAGGCCCGCCGACGGCAAGCACTGCCGCAATCTCGGGCGGTACGATCGCCGGCAAGTTGATGTGGATGCCGAGCAGACCTTCCGGAGCCTGGCGCGCCATTGCGCTCGATACCGGAGAGCCCCAGTCGCCGCCCTGGGCGACATAGCGCGTATAGCCGAGGCGCTTCATCAGTTCCGCCCAGACTTTCGCGGTACGGTCGGGACCCCAACCGGTGTCCGTCGGCTTGCCGGAAAAGCCATAGCCGGGCATCGACGGAATGATCACATCGAACGCGTCCTCCGGTTGCCCGCCATGGGCGGTCGGATTCGTCAGCGGATCGATGATCTTGAGCTGCTCGAACACCGATCCTGGCCAGCCATGGGTGATGATCACAGGCAGGGCGTTCGGATGCTTCGAGCGAACGTGGATGAAGTAGATATCGATCCCGTCGATCCTGGTGGTGAACTGCGGCAGGGCATTCACCCTCGCCTCCACCTTGCGCCAGTCGTAGTCGCTGCCCCAATACTCGACCAGCGGCTTGAGCTTGGCGAGTTGTATGCCCTGGGATTGATCGGTCACCGTCTCCGGGTCGGGCCAGCGCGTCTCCTGGATCCGGCGTTTGAGCTGGGTGAGTTCCTCCTCCGGCACATGGATAGTGAACGGCTTTATCGATGTATCTTCGGCTGCCTGCGCATTTGCCTCGAGCACTGGCGGCGCACCGCCAACGGCGATAACAAACCAAAGCGTGACTGCCGCAAGTGTCTTGATAAGTCTTGTCATTTCATTCCCCCCTTTTGATCGGTGGACTACTCGGGATAAGTCTCGCCACCCTCCGGCGGCGCCTTATGGTACAGGATAAATGTCAAGGGGTTGCCGGGCTCGCACGATACATCGCTGCGCAGCCCCGCCACCTCTCCAGCCACGCCGCTGGTGTACTCCGCAACCACCTCGCCGAAGCTGTTGCGCTGGATGGCTACCTTCTGTCCGGCTTCGACCTTGTCGTTGAGCTTGACCAGATGCTCGACGAACCCGCCCTCCGTTGCCAGAATCGGAAATGCGCTGTTGCCGACAAAAACACCCGCGTCCTTGCCGGTGCGTCCCATCGGTGCAGCAAGGATGCCATGATGCTTGAGGACGTTCATCGTGCCTTCCACAAACTGGGCGATCATTTCGAGGTCGAGGACACGCGCAGCGCCGACCTCCGGGCAAAAGGACGGGATGCCCGCATCGATAAACGCGTTATGCAGGACGCCAGGATAGGTGTGATTGTCGAAAATCTGCCTGACGGGATAAAGATCCACGATTGCCTTGATCTCTGGCACATCCATGCTGGCAATATTGAATGCGGAGACCTCGAAACCGGTTGTCCCGGTGTGGAAGTCGATCGCGACGTCGGCGTTGGGCCGGAAAAGCCGGTTGAACAGCAGCCCGGCGTGCCGGCTGGTCGCGGTGGCACCGTTCTCGTTTCCGGGCCACACCCGGTTCATGTCGACGAGATCGGGGCCCCTGCCCGAATTGGGCCATCTGCGCTGCATGGCCTCGATGGCCGGGCCAGACACGTCCGTGACCGCCATTACCGTGCCGGACATCTGCGCCGGATCGAGCTGGTTCAATACGGTCTGGACCGTATGCACTGAACTCATCTCGTCGCCATGCACGCCGCTGACCAGAACGACGCGCTTGCCCGGCTTTGCCCCCTTGGCGACAATTACAGACGCATACCGCTGCTGGCCCGTGGGCATCTGCACACCCTGAAAATACAGGAAATGCTTCTTGCCGGGCTCGAGGTCGTTGACGTCGAGCGTACTGACGACCTTCTTCCCCTGCACGACATCACCGGTATAGACGGTTGCCTGCGGCGCAGCCGGTGCCGCTGTGTCCTGGGCGTTCGCGGCGCCAGCGCTGGCGGCAAGGGCAGCCGACACGCCGACTGTGGTAATAGATGCGATCATGAAGTCGCGGCGATCGAGGCCTTCTTTAGGCTTGTCCGACATGATGGGAGGTCCTTTGTGATTTGAAAAGCAGTGGCACGGCAATGCATCACGGGCGGGGACGCCCGCAGAAATGCTTGAAACAAATGAACTCGCGTCCGGCCGAAACAGCAAGTACGTAACGGTTAAGTTGCGGTCGCCACGATGAGATCGCCTGGCAAGGAAAGTCAGAACGGCCCGGCCCGCACCGGCGTGGCGGGAGCGGAAGCATGGGACATGGCGCAGTTGGTGCGGGATGTTTGACGTAGCGCGCGCGATCCGGAGTATCTGTGGATAGTCAGAGTGCTACCCAAGTGTTTACACTCTCATTACGCGAAACACACTATCATACGATTCAACTTTAGCGTTTTTGACGGCAGTTCCCGCCTATGCTATCTCAATCATGTTCTTGTTTTGTCCTACTATCGAGGTGACGTCTTGGAAACTCAATTGACCTCTCTAGAACTATGCGCGGGTGCAGGTGGGCAAGCGAGTGGTTTGGAGATGGCAGGGTTCGGACACGAAGGCGTTGTTGAAATTGACCGGGATTGCTGCCTAACGCTTCAATTAAACCGGCCCGAATGGACGGTCCATGAGGATGATTTAAATCAGTTTTCCGCAACCTCGTATAAAGGTATTGATTTGCTAGCAGGCGGTTTGCCTTGTCCGCCATTTTCGATCGCCGGCAAGCAGCTTGGCGAAAAAGACGAACGCAATTTGTTTCCGTCTGCAATACGCGTCGTTGATGAAACAAGACCAAAAGCAATCATGATTGAGAACGTTAGGGGATTCTTGGGTGCGGTTTTTGAGGATTACCGCGGATTTATTCGTAGCGAGCTAAAAAAACTTGGTTATGAAGCGCATTGGCGGCTCTTAAACGCATCTGACTATGGCGTTCCTCAACTACGCCCGCGGGTTGTTATTGTCGCGCTAAGAGATGACATCAAAGATGGTTTTGATTGGCCGTCACCAACTCCTAACGACCCACCGACTGTTGGCGAGACCCTTATCGACCTCATGTCAATCAATGGATGGCGCGGCGCCCGCGCTTGGGCCAAGCGGGCCAATGAGATTGCGCCGACTCTGGTTGGCGGTTCAAAAAAGCATGGCGGGCCGGATTTAGGGCCCACAAGAGCGCGGCGTGCGTGGGAAACTCTTGGAGTTAACGGAAAATCTCTCGCCGACTCCGCCCCGGAATCTGATTTCGTTGGTATGCCGCGTTTAACTGTACGAATGGCTGCCCGTATCCAGGGATTTGACGATGGTTGGCAATTTCATGGAAAAAAAACGGCTGCTTACCGGCAAGTTGGCAATGCTTTTCCCCCGCCCGTGGCGCGAGCTGTGGCTATGAATTTGCGCGAGGCCATGCAGCGGCGCACCATTTTTCACATTCCGGCACTGGCAAGCTAAATTTTAACCACTCAACAACCATGTCCGCTAAAGATAGCGCGCATGGTTTTGATTCCACTTTCCGTTGAACATCCTGACTATCCGGTCCTTGCGCCCATCGCTTTAGCGCTGGTGCGACATGGAGGTAACCAAGCTGCGTTTTCAGTCGAAGTCCCGGCTCTCTTTAGGCAAGCGATTGACGAGGTAATCGATGCGCCTCGGACAAACCGCTTCACTCTTGATGAGACAGAAAAAACCGAAAAGACTTATCTCGGTACCAAAATCGAAATTCTCCTGCGAAACCATCTAAAGTTGGGTAAAGGCAAAATTCTTGATCTCTCAGTTGATGGCTACGAAGTCGACATCAAGAACACTATGGGCATCAATTGGACGATTCCACTCGAGAGTTATGGCCACCCAGCTCTTTTGATACGCGTCAGTGAAAAAAAAGCTCTCTGTGACGTTGGGCTCATTGTTGTAAAAGATCAGTATCTAAATCGAGGAGCGAACCGCGATTCGAAACGAACGATCACAGCTGCTGCAATGACAAATATTTGGTGGTTGTTACGCAGCCACCCCTACCCGCCAAATTTTTGGGAAATCCTTCCCGTGGCCGATCGCCAGGCGATACTTTCAGCAGGCGGTGGAACGGCACGTATTGCATCGCTATTTGAAAAGATACAACAGAGTCCAATTTCGCGTATCCAAGTTCAGGCTCTAGCCCAACAGCACGACTACATGAAACGTATTCGCCGGAACGGTGGTGCACGTGATGTTCTCGCTCCAAAGGGTATCGCTTTACTATGGGGACAACGTGATCGGAGCTTGATTCAGCAACTCGGACTCGGACCCGTTACCAGGGATCAATTTATATCCTTCAAGCCTTTAGCCGTAGATCAAATTGACCTTTTACGGAAAGCGCGTCACATAGATTAAGTGGACAAACTAACTCCAGAACGTCGCAGCGCCAATATGGCGCGTATTAGAAGTCATAGTACGAAGCCGGAAATGGCCGTGCGGCAGCTCGCTCACCGCCTTGGGTACCGATACCAACTGCACCGGAAAGATCTTCCTGGAAAGCCTGATCTGGTATTCCCTGGGAGACGTGCAATAATCTTCGTACACGGTTGTTTTTGGCATCAGCACCCTGAAACAGCTTGCACAGATTCTGCCTTACCAAAATCAAGGCCAGAATATTGGCTCCCGAAACTTCAACGAAATCAACAGCGTGATTCCCAAAATATGGACGCTCTAGTTCAAGACGGCTGGAGGGTCTTGATCATTTGGGAGTGTGAGACACACGACGAGGAAGAACTCGCTCAAACATTGCACTCGTTCTTGGCGTGATATCGGACGCGTCCGTCCCACTTAACATATAGATCCCCCAGTAGCCTTTCCGTCAAAACCACGTAGATTGCTCCCCGGGGAATACCATCGGTTGTATCGGTCGGTTGGTTGCGTTTGCGCTTTTCAACGCGCGAGTGACCAGCCACCGAACAAACCGTCTGGCGGGAGACACGCATGGTGTTGGGGATTTTTATTGGTGCCATTTTCGTCGGCGGAACGGTCGCGCTGACGCTTGCCTGCTATCTCCTCATGCGGTGGATGAGCGGCAATCAGCACGAGACCCATGAAAAGGACCTGGCAAGTTCGGTCGTCTTCCGTATCTC
>NZ_JBFUMG010000051.1:0-16242 GCF_054049495.1 Phyllobacterium sp. P5_D12
GAGCGTGACGGCATGCTGATCATGCGCGATGATGAACGGATGCAACTGCTTCCCGGCGAAGTGCTCCAGCAGAAAATGGTGCGGTTCCGCACGCTTGGCTGCTATCCTCTGACGGGGGCTGTTGAGTCCGGCGCGGCAACCCTGCCGGAAATCGTCAGCGAAATGCTGGTCTCGCGCACCTCCGAGCGGCAGGGACGCATGATTGACAAGGACGAAGCGGGCTCCATGGAGAAGAAGAAGCGTGAGGGCTATTTCTGATGTCTAAGCTAGGACAGATCAAGATTTCGCCTGCAGCTTCAGCCGCCGCAGAAATCAACGCCTATATGGCCGAACAAGAGAAGAAATCGCTGCTGCGGTTTCTCACTTGCGGCTCAGTCGATGACGGCAAATCCACGCTCATCGGACGTCTGCTTTACGATACCAAGCTGATCTTCGAGGATCAGCTGGCAGCGCTGACCAAGGATAGCCGCAAGCACGGCACCAATGGCGAAGATATCGATTTCGCCCTGTTGGTCGACGGGCTGGAGGCTGAACGCGAGCAGGGCATCACCATCGACGTCGCCTATCGCTTCTTCTCGACGCCGAAGCGCAAGTTCATCGTCGCCGATACGCCTGGCCATGAACAGTACACGCGCAACATGGCGACCGGCGCTTCGACTGCGGACCTTGCAATCGTGCTGGTCGATGCGCGGCAGGGCATCCTGCGCCAGACGCGGCGCCACAGTTTCATCACGTCTCTGCTTGGCATTCGCAACATCATTCTTGCCGTCAACAAGATCGATCTCGTGGATTATTCGCAGGACGTGTTCGACAAGATTGTTGCGGATTATCAGGAGTTTGCGAGCAAACTCGGATTCAAGACAATACAGGCCATCCCGCTTTCGGCGCGCTTTGGCGACAATGTCATCGGGCCATCGGCCAACCTGCCCTGGTACAAGGGACCCGCGCTGCTGCAGCATCTGGAGAACGTGCCGTTGGAAAGCGCGGATGACGCACGTCCGTTCCGCTTTCCGGTTCAGTTCGTCAACCGGCCCAACCTCGACTTCCGCGGTTTTTCCGGCACCATTGCCTCGGGCCGCGTTGCGCCGGGCGACGAAGTCGTCGTTGCCAAATCCGGTAAGTCTTCGCGTGTCAAGCGTATCGTCACTTGGGACGGCGACCTCAAGTCTGCCGGCGAGGGAGAAGCGGTCACGATCGTTCTCGATGACGAGATCGAGGTTTCGCGCGGCAATATGCTGGTCGCGCCCGAAGCACGGCCTGACGTCGCGGACCAGTTCGCCGCCAACGTCGTGTGGTTCGCCGAGCATGCGCTGATCCCGGGACGGTCCTATATCCTGCGAACGGAGACCGATCAGGTCACGGCGACGATCACAGATCTCAAATATCGAATCGATATCAATAGTTTCGCCCAGGAAGCGGCCAAATCGCTTGACCTGAATGAAGTTGGCGTCGTCAATATCTCGACGCAGGTGCCAATCGCCTTCGACGCCTACAAGTCGAACCGCTCGACAGGGTCGTTCATCCTGATTGACCGCCTGACCAATGCGACGGTCGGCGCTGGCATGATCGACTTTGCGCTACGCCGTGCTTCCAACGTGCATTGGCAGGCGCTCGATGTCGACAAGGCATCGCGCGCCGCGCAAAAGGATCAGAAACCCGCGGTCGTCTGGTTCACCGGCCTATCGGGTTCCGGCAAATCGACGATCGCCAATCTGGTCGAGAAGCGCCTGTCGTCACTCGGCAAGCATACCTATATTCTCGATGGCGACAATGTCCGTCATGGCCTCAATCGTGATCTTGGCTTTACCGAAGAAGACCGCGTCGAGAACATCCGCCGTGTCGGCGAGGTGGCCAAGCTGATGGCAGACGCCGGATTGATCGTGCTCGTATCGTTCATTTCGCCATTCGCTTCCGAGCGCCGCATGGTACGCGAGCTGCTGGCTGAAGGTGAGTTCCTCGAGATCTTTGTCGATACGCCGTTTGAGGAGTGTGCGAAGCGCGATCCCAAGGGATTGTATGCCAAGGCACTGCGCGGCGAGATCAAGAACTTCACCGGCGTGGACTCGCCCTATGAAGCGCCTGAGCATCCGGAACTGCATTTGAAGACAATTGGCAGGACGACGGAAGAATTGGCGTCAGAGGTTGAAAAGCTTCTTGTAGAGCACGGTATTATCTTCAACTACGATCAAAGTTCGTGGTCGATTTAAGCTCTGGCTATCTCTCCCATTGCGGGAGAGAAAGGATTTTCCTGGATTTAGCTTCTTTGCTAAATCCTTGGAAAATCCAAGTGAGGGGGTAGTTAGTGAGGTAAATCCCCTCTCTTGCGATTTCTAGCACTTGAGCGAAGGGCTCAAGGTGCTGAAATCGCTTTCTCCCCCACAAGGGGGGAGATAAACAGCGCAATAACTGGAAATTCCGTGACAATGCTTTCGCAATTCAATTACTCCACTCTTCTCACGACCTTCGAATCCGCGGTGATTGCCGCTGGACGCGAAATTTTGCGCATTTACATAGAAGGCTGCGATGTCGCGTTGAAAGACGACAATTCGCCGGTCACGGCGGCAGACCGCGCGGCGGAAGTGATCATCCTGGATGCGCTGCGCCAGGCAACGCCCGATATTCCGATCGTGGCGGAGGAAGAGATTTCCGGCGGGCATGTGCCAGGTGATCTCGGCAACCGTTTTTATCTGGTTGATCCGCTCGATGGCACGCGCGAGTTCGTCAATCGCAATGGTGATTTCACTGTAAACATCGCCCTGATCGAAGACGGCGCTCCGGTGCTGGGCATCGTCTATGCTCCGGTACGCGGGTGGCTGTTTACCGGCGGCCCGAACGGTGCGCAGGAAGTGACCGTCGATTCCACCGGGAGCGTAACCACGCGCAACAGCATTTCGTGCCGGACTGCGCCGGAGGAAATGATTGCCGTCGCCAGCCGCTCACACCGTACGCCGGAAACTGACGAATACCTGAAGGATTTCGCTATCGCCGATTGCGTCTCGGTTGGCTCATCGATCAAGTTCGGGCTGTTGGCGCGGGGCGAAGCGGACATCTATCCGCGGCTCAGCCGTACAATGGAATGGGACACGGCGGCAGGTGACGCGGTTCTGCGCGCCGCGGGCGGGATCACACTTACGCTGGATGGCAAGCCGCTGACCTATGGCCGCCGCAACCAGGCCAATGATGCAGACTTCGCCAATCCAAGCTTTGTGGCACGCGGAAGGCTCTAGCCCTGCCGCTTCCTTAACAGCAGCGTCACCACAAAAAACGCACCGACGGAGCTCGTAACGATGCCGATCGGCAGTTCCTGCGGTGCGAGCAGGAGCCGTGCGGCAAAGTCGCTCAGGAGAATCAATATTGCGCCGAGCAGTGCGCAGGTGAGGATCAGGCCCGCATGAAGCTGACCGGCAAAACGCCGGGCGATGTGCGGAATCATCAGGCCGACAAAACCGATGACGCCTGCGACCGAAACGAAGATCGCCGTTGAAAATGCGCAGACGATGAAGACTGTGTTGCGCGTGCGGTTGACGCGGACGCCCAAGCTTTCCGCCGTATTTTCGCCGGCGAGAAACGCATCAAGGTTGCGGTGGTTATAGAGCGCGTGGATGAGAATTGCGGTGAGGCCAAGCAATGCCAGCGGCAGGTTTTCCCAGCGCGCGAGGCCGAGCCCTCCAAGCGTCCAGAACAGGACGGAATGGGCGGCGCGCTGATCGCCGGAGAACACCATGTAGTTGGTGAGCGCGGCAAACAGGAACGAGACGGCAAGGCCCGCAAGGATCATGCGTTCCGGCCCCTGACCCTGTACGCGCCGTACAAGCAATAGCACAATGATCGCAGCGAGCATGCCGCCGCAGAATGCAGCGATCGGCAGCGTCCAGATGCCGAAGCGGTCGCCGAAAATGCTGATCACCGAAACCGCACCGGCTGCGGCACCCGAAGATAGCCCGAACAGGAATGGGTCGGCGAGATCGTTGCGCGTTACCGTCTGCAACATCGCGCCGACAATGCCGAGCCCAGCGCCGACGCAGATGGCCAGTATGACGCGCGGCAAGCGCAGATCGACGATAATACGCTCGATTGGTATCGTGGTGCTAAGGTCGCTGAAACCAGCCGCATGGGCGAAGGCATTCAGAACATCACTCAACGGTATGACAGTCGAGCCATAGGCGATGGAAAGCACGGCAAGGGCAATGACCAGCATCACCCCTGCCACGAGCGAAATGTGGTGTCTGGCTTGCACTCAGAAAGCTTCCGGATGCATGGCCTTGGCGATCTTTCCGATGGCTTCGATATTGGCCGGACCGGGCGTGAGCTCGGCATAGCGCAGTGCCACGAAACGCTCATTCTTCACCGCATCGGTTTCCTTCATCGCTGGATGCGCTTTGAGGAAATCGAGCAGCTTCTGATAGCCTGCACCATCCTGATAATCGAGCAGGATAAGGAATTGCGGGTTGCGCGCCGCGACGGTTTCCCATGACGTCGTGCCCCAACTCGTCTCCATGTCTGACATGATGTTGGTACCGCCTGCTTCGCTGATGAGTGCCGTCGGCATTGCGAACTTGCCTGCGGTGAAGGGCTTGTCCTCGCCGGAATCATAAAGAAAAACACGGGTTTCGCCGCTGCTGTTGATTCTCTTTTTGATCTCCGCGAGCTGTGTCTTCCAGGCCGAAACCAGTACCTCGGCCTGCTGCTCCTTGCCGAAAATCTTGCCGAGTTTTGTTATGTCACCATAGAGCAGATCCATCGAGGCGGCGGGGCGATTCTTGTCGAGGTGCACGCAGCTCTCGGTCAAGACGAGGGTCTTGATGCCGTAGGGCGCTAGCGTATCCGGTGTCACATCACCGCCGGGTTTCATCCCATAGTACCAGCCGGCAAAGAAGAAATCGGGGTTGGCGGCGACGAGGTTTTCTATCGTCGGTTCCTTGGAGGCGAGCTCCGGGATTTGACCAAGCTGTTTCCTGAAGGCGTCATCCACCTTGTACCAACCTGTGATGCCGGTCACACCGGCCATTGACGATTGCAGGTCGAGTGCAAAGGCCATCTCGCTCATATTAAGATCCTGGATCACGGCTCGTTTTGGCGCGGCATCGAAAGTCAGTGGTTTGCCGCAATTGTCCACAGTGACGGGAAATGCGAAAGCGGTCGTCGAGACTACGGTCAGTGCGAGGGCAAGAATTGTCTTTTTCATCAAATGCTCCGTACGTAGAGATGGACTGATAGGGATGGTTCTGGCGTCTCGAACACCATGAGGTCGCGGTTCTGCGATGGATGGCGCAAGCGCAAAACGTCTAGATTGAAGACGTCGCCGACAACCCGAGGCGTCAGCGTTTCATCGGGGGTGCCGGTGGCCACTACCCGGGCGTTATGCATGACCGCGACGTGCGTTGCAAAAGGCGCGACCAACGGCAGATCGTGCAGGACCGCGATCGTCGTCACGTCCAGTCCGGCGACCAGTGACAGCAACTCGCTGCGCGCCCTGGGGTCGAGATGGTTGGTTGGTTCATCAAGGAAAAGCACGGCCGGTTGTTGGGCAATGGCCCGCGCCAACTGTACGCGCTGACGCTCGCCGCCCGATAGCGATCCGATGGCGCGTCGCGAAAACTGCGCGATCTTCGCGCGATGCAGGGCTTCAACGACGATCTCGCGTTCCCGTGCCTTGGTAAAGGCGCCAATATGCGGAATACGGCCGAGAGAGACATAGTCTTCGACGGAAAGCTGCAGCTCCGGCGTGTCGGTCTGGCCGACAAAGGCAAACTGCCGGGCACGCTCAAGCGGTGTCAAATGGCTGACGCTTTTGCCACGGAGCGTGATATCGCCGAAAGCCGGCTGGAGAAGACCTGCCAGCATGCGTAACAAGGTCGACTTGCCGGCGCCGTTCGGTCCGATAATCGCCAAACGTGCACCGCATTCGATCGTCAAGGATGCCTTGTCGACCAGGGTCTCGCTGGCGATGCGATAAGTCACCTCGGCGGCGTTGAGCACGATATGACTCATGAGTGAAGTCCTCCGGATGCTGAAACGCGGCAAAAGCCGTAGCGCGCAGCTGTTCCAATACGTAATGTTATAACATATGTAAAGAGAGGCAATGCGCTGAAAGCAAGAACTGGCCTGACGCGGGAAAAAATCTTTGGGGTGCTCATTCCCGTCCATCTGCTAGCGACGGGATCAGGGAACGGACAATGTAGCCATCAGGCACGGACCCGCGAAAGGGGGCCGTTGCAGCGGGAAACATCGCATCGCTCCCGGCACACCCCGTCCGGTTCGAATTTCAGTATTGATGGCAGGTCTCCTGGCTCGCGGGTCTCGGTTTGGCCCGGCCTTCCCGGTTTTCACCAGTGGCGCTATTGAGCCTCACTCACCGCTTACAGTTGCGGGGGCAGCCACGGTCTCGGTCCCTTTTGGGTACGCCTCACCGTGTTCCCTTTTCATCTCCAGCGTTGTCTTGCCGGAGAAACCATCGGTGACGATCATTAGTGGAAAAAGCACCCAAAGCAATCCGTTTATTAAACGATGGATCAGTCAAATGCAGATACCGCTTGGAAAAATAGAGGGAAATGCTATGTTTTGTCTTGGAGTGAGAGGCAAGCTTTCGCCTGCCTCTCTTTTCCTGGTTTGCTGAAATAGGACCCGGATCGTGACTTGCCAGCCAGTCCGGGTCTTTTTCAATTCCAGGGTGATACGCAGTGGTAGAAACCACATAGCGTCACCTCCTGTCTTGCGAGCAAGGCCCTTGCCCTAGGTCGGAGAGGCCTATCGCCTCCGATACACCGGTTGGCACGGTGTTTTCTGCTTCACTCACAAAACGCGACAAAGGTGACTGTGATCGTCTTGGCGGCAACGAATGCAGAGTTGCATTCGTCAGGTCGTGGCGGCCTTCCAAGCTGTGTGGCCAAGCCCGTTTATGCGGCAACGGTCTGATGTGCTAAAATAATTGGCAGGGACATTTAACAAAGGCGTGGAGTAGGCTACGGTTCTTCGGGGACAAGCATTTCAGAAAAAAATTTGAGGCGACATGGCAATTCACGCAGCAGTCTATCATCTGACCCATTACAAATATGACCGCCCGATCATGCTCGGGCCGCAAGTGATCCGCCTGCAACCTGCGCCTCATTCCCGGACCAAAGTTCTCAGCCATTCGTTGAAGGTCAGTCCGGCCAATCATTTCGTCAATCTGCAGCAGGACCCCTACGGCAATTTCCTGGCGCGCTTCGTTTTCCCGGAGCCGGTGACGGAACTCAAGATCGAAGTCGATCTCATCGCCGACATGACGGTCTACAATCCATTCGACTTTTTCGTAGAACCCGTCGCCGAGACCTGGCCCTTCGCTTACCCCGACGACATAAAGGATGACCTCTCGATCTATCTGAAACCGGAGCCGATCGGCCCGTTGCTCTCGAATTTTCTTGCGACCGTCGATCGCACGCCGACAAACACCGTGAATTTCGTCGTGGATCTCAATGCGCGTATCCAGCGCGAAGTTGGCTATGTCATTCGAATGGAAACCGGTGTGCAGGAGCCGGAAGTGACGCTGGACGTCCGCACGGGTTCCTGCCGCGATTCGAGCTGGCTTCTGGCGCAGGCGTTACGCCATCTTGGTCTCGCGGCGCGGTTTGTTTCCGGTTATCTGATCCAGTTGAAGCCCGATCTTGTTTCGCTGGACGGGCCCGCCGGCACGAGCCAGGATTTCACCGATCTTCATGCCTGGTGCGAGGTCTATCTGCCGGGTGCAGGCTGGATCGGCCTCGATCCGACATCCGGTCTGTTGACTGGCGAGAGCCACGTACCCCTTGCTGCCACACCGCATTATCGCAATGCGGCTCCGATCTCCGGCATGGCGGAACCCGCGAATGTCGAATTCGGCTTCGATATGCGTGTAACACGCGTCTCCGAACACCCGCGCATCACCAAGCCATTCTCCGATGAATCCTGGACAGCGCTGGATGCACTCGGTGAAAAGGTGGACGCGTTTCTCAAAGAGCGCGACGTGCGCCTGACGATGGGCGGCGAGCCGACATTCGTATCGATCGACGATTTCGAATCCGGCGAGTGGAATACCGATGCTGTCGGCCCGACCAAACGCGAGAAGGCCGACAAGCTCATCCGCCGGCTGCGCGAGCGTTTCGCTCCGGGCGGGTTCCTGCATTACGGGCAGGGGAAGTGGTATCCCGGCGAAAGCCTTCCGCGCTGGACGTTCTCGCTCTACTGGCGCAAGGACGGCAAGCCGATCTGGGTCAATCCGGATCTGATTGCAGCCGAGAACAGCGTGGCAAAGATCCAACCGGACGATGCGGGCAAGCTTCTGACCGGCATGGCCGAGGTGCTCGGCGTCGAGAACGAGATGGTCACGCCTGCCTACGAAGACCCGGCCGAATGGATCGTCAAGGAAGGCAATCTGCCTGCCAACGTCGATCCCTCTAATTCCAAGCTCAAGGACCCGGAAGAGCGCAGTCGCATGGCCCGCGTCTTCGAGCGCGGCTTGACGGAACCGACAGGCTTTGTTCTCCCCGTGCAGCGCTGGAACAGCCAGGCTGCCGCAGGGCCGCGCTGGCGTAGCGAGAAATGGACAACGCGCCGTGGCAAGCTTTTTCTGGTGCCGGGTGATTCGCCCGTTGGTTATCGCCTGCCGCTCGGCTCCTTGCCGCACGTTCCCCCATCTGAATATCCGTTTATCGTGCCGGTAGACCCATCTGTCGAGCGCGGTCCTTTGCCGGATTCGGTTGCTCAGCCTGGAGCGGCTCCCCGAAACGCGCCGCAGACTGTGGCCTCGTTCACTGCGGCCGAGGGCACCCAGCAGGAGCGTATCGAACAGGAGCTCGGTGAAATCGGCGGCGCGGTGCGCACGGCCATTTCGGTTGAACCGCGCAATGGGCGATTGAGCGTTTTCATGCCGCCGGTGGAGGCACTGGAGGACTATCTCGAACTTGTGGGCGCGGCGGAAGCTGCCGCGGCAAGCCTGGGCCTGCCGGTCCATATCGAAGGTTACGGGCCTCCGCAGGACCCTCGCATTAATGTCATTCGCGTTGCGCCAGATCCCGGTGTCATCGAGGTGAATATTCACCCGGCGTCGAACTGGCGCGAATGCGTCGAGATAACGACGGYGATCTATGAAGAGGCGCGGCAGACTCGGCTTGGAGCCGACAAGTTCATGATCGACGGTCGCCATACCGGTACAGGCGGMGGCAATCACGTGGTGGTCGGCGGCGAAACGCCGAACAATAGTCCGTTTTTGCGCCGGCCTGATCTGCTGAAAAGCCTCGTTTTACATTGGCAGCGTCACCCGTCACTGTCCTATCTGTTCTCGGGGATGTTTATCGGGCCGACCAGCCAGGCGCCGCGTTTCGATGAAGCGCGCCATGACAGTCTTTACGAGCTCGAGATCGCGATGGCGCAGGTGCCTTTACCCGGCAAGGGTACGCCGCCGCTGCCTTGGCTCGTCGACCGCCTGTTCCGCAATCTGCTGGTCGATGTGACGGGCAATACACATCGCTCGGAAATATGCATCGACAAGCTGTTTTCTCCCGATGGTCCGACCGGAAGGCTTGGCCTGGTCGAGTTTCGCGGATTCGAGATGCCGCCCAATGCCCGTATGAGCCTCGCGCAGCAATTGCTGGTGCGGGCATTGATCGCGCGGTTCTGGAACACGCCGGTAGAGGGGAGTTTTGTGCGCTGGGGCACCACGTTGCATGACCGTTTCATGCTGCCGGCCTTCGTCTGGCAGGACTTTCTGGATGTTTTGGCCGATCTGCGCCAGAACGGCTTTGATTTCCGCCCGGAATGGTTCGAGGCGCAACTCGAATTCCGCTTTCCGTTCTGCGGTGAAATCGAGAATGAAGGCGTCAAGCTTGAACTGCGCCAGGCGCTGGAACCATGGCACGTCATGGGGGAACAGGGCGCGATTGGCGGTACGGTGCGTTTCGTCGATAGCTCAGTCGAGCGGCTGCAAGTCAAAGTCGAAGGCTTCAATCCTGCCCGCCACAGCGTCGCCTGCAATGGGCGCGAAGTGCCGCTGAAAATGACCGACGTGCAAGGCACCGCCGTTGCCGGTGTCCGTTACAAGGCGTGGCAGCCGCGATCCGGTCTCCACCCGATGATCCCGGTCAATACGCCACTGGTGTTCGACCTCTACGATCAGTGGTCGGGACGTGCTATCGGCGGTTGCGTCTATCATGTCGCACATCYGGGCGGGCGCAGCTATGATACGTTTCCGGTGAATTCAAACGAGGCGGAAGCACGCAGGCTTACCCGGTTTGAGCCGCGCGGGCACACGGCTGGAGCTTACGAGCTCAGAAGGGAACAGCCCGCAGCGGAGTTTCCGATGACACTTGATCTGCGAAGGCCGCGGGTATGAACACAGGTATCGAAAAGCGACGATGTCAAAGGTGAGCCAAGCTCCATCCCTCGCAAGTTCCGGCCTGCTTGCAAGCTATAAGCCCCTGCCTGGTGTAGCCGACGAGATGATCGATCCATCGGGCGCGGTGCGGCCGGGCTGGGAAACACTGCTCCATACGCTCGACCAGATTGGTCCTGAAAAGCTCGCGACTCGCTTTGCCCGCGCCAACCAGTACTTGCTCGATGCCGGTGTGTTTTACCGCGTCTACGATGAGAACGGCACGCAGGAACGCGAGTGGCCACTGGCGCATATACCGATTCTGATCAATGAGGCGGATTGGCAGACAATCACTGCCGGTCTCACACAGCGAGCCGACCTCCTGGAGGAAATCGTCGCGGATATCTATGGCGAGACCAAGTTGATCCGCGATGGAGTATTGCCGCCGGATCTGATTGCGTCCAATCCGGAATTCCTGCATCCGCTGGCAGGCGTAAAACCGGCGAGCGGCCATTTCCTGCATTTCTGCGCATTCGAACTTGGGCGTGCGCCTGATGGCCGGTGGTGGGTGCTGGGTGATCGCACACAGGCAGCTTCCGGTGCCGGTTTCGCGCTCGAGAACAGGGTGGCGACGACACGCGCACTTTCAGATATTTCCGGCGCAATGAACGTTCACCGTCTGGCGGGGTTCTTCAAGGATTTCCGCGATTCGCTGCAGAGCCTCGTCACCGATCCACAGGGACGTGCCGCGATTCTGACGCCTGGACCCAACAACGAGACCTATTTCGAACATGCCTATATTGCCCGGTATCTCGGCTTCATGCTTCTGGAAGGCGATGATCTGACAGTCAGCAAGGGCAGGGTGATGGTGCGCACTGTCTCGGGTCTCAAGCCTATAGACGTTTTATGGCGGCGCATGGATGCCGCCTATATGGACCCGCTCGAGCTTAAAACCGACTCGTGGATCGGCACGCCCGGCATTGTCGGCGCACTCCGTCAGCAATCGGTCTCGCTGGTCAACGCGCTCGGCTCCGGGATACTCGAAACGCGTGCTCTTCTGGCGTTTCTGCCGGCAATTTCCAAGGCGCTGCATAATCGCGATCTCGCGCTCCCAAGCATCGCCACCTGGTGGTGCGGGCAGGAAAAGGAACGCAAGCATGTGATGGACCGGCTGGACCAGATGATGGTTGGCCCGGCACTTTCGACGCGCCTTCCTTTCGAGGATGTGGACGCGACAATGCTTGGCTCATCACTCGATGCCGATGCGAGGGCCGCGCTTCTCGCCCGGCTGGAGAAGGACGGACGCGGACTGGTCGGCCAGGAAAAAGTCAAGCTTTCGACCACACCAGTGTATGTCAATGGCAAGCTGGAACCGCGGCCATTCGTGCTGCGTGTTTTTGCGGCGCGCCACAAGGACGGCTGGAGCTTCATGCCTGGCGGCTTTGCCCGGGTTGGACGTACGATGGACACCGCGGCGATTGCCATGCAGCGGGGTGGGCAGGCTGCCGATGTCTGGATCACAAGCAGTGGATCCGTTCCCAAGGATACATTGCTGCCACGCGAGGACGACACATTCCGGCGTAATGTGCCGGGCACGCTACCTAGCCGCGCTGCTGAAAATTTGATGTGGATGGGGCGCTACATCGAGCGCGCTGAAGGTACAGCGCGTATCCTGCGCGCCTGCCATGCACGCTATGCTGAAGCGGCGAACATGGAAATTCCGCTGCTAGTGGAAATGCGCGCCTACCTGAAGCCGCTTGGCGTCAATCTAGATACGGCAATTCCAAAGGGGTTACAGCGCTCCATTGACGGCGCCATGCTGAGTGCAGGCCGCGTCCGCGACCGATTCTCGCCCGATGGCTGGCTGGCATTGCGCGACCTGTCCAAGACGATTCACCGTTTTAACGATGCGGTTTCGCCGGGCGATGACGCCACGCGTGCCATGACGATTATCCTGCGCAAGCTTGCCGGGTTCTCTGGCCTTGTGCATGAAAACATGTATCGTTTCACAGGATGGCGCTTCCTCGAAATCGGCCGCCGCCTGGAGCGTGGCATCCAGATGACGCGCATTCTGGCGACGCTGTCGCGGGATGATGCGGCCGAGGGTGCGCTGGAAATGCTGCTCGAGATCGGCGACAGTGTCATGACCCATCGGCGCCAGTACAGCGTCTATTCGGGCCGTCTCAGCGTGCTTGACCTCCTGGGGCTGGATCCACTCAATCCGCGCTCGATCATCTTCCAGCTTGACGCGCTTAAGACGGAGTTTGGTCTGCTGCCGGCGCGTGATGCGGACACTCACATGCCTCAATTTTCCAAGGAAGTGCTGCGCCTGCATACGGAGCTTGCGATTATGGAGGCAAACGAACTCACGCCTGAGAAGCTCGAGACGATAGAATTCGAATTGGGCAATCTTTCCAATATGATTTCCGACACCTATTTCGCCTGAAGATAGTGCTGGTTATCTCTCCCCTTGCGGGAGAGAAAGGATTTTCCTGGATTTAGCCTCTTTGCTAAATCCTTGGAAAATCGCAAGAGAGGGGGTAGTTAGTGAAGCAAATCCCCTCTCTTGCGATTTCTAGCACTTAGCAAAGAAGCTAAGATGCTGAAATCGCTTTCTCCCCCACAAGGGGGGAGATAAATCAGCGCCTTCCATTGTTTGCAAGGTAAGAAAACAGTTACATGCTCTACAATATCCGCCTTCATCTTCACTACGACTACGAGCGGTCCGCTGCGGGTGGGCGGCACCACATCCGGGTCATGCCGCAGGCGATGCCCGGCATTCAACGCATTGTCGCCTCCAGCCTCTCGTTCGATCCGGTTTCGGCGGAGCGCTCCGAGTTTACGGACTTTTTCTCCACCAGCGTGACGTCGATCGTCTATCGCAATCCGCACGAGACGCTGGATGTGACGATGATGGCACGGGTGAATGTGACGCGGCCGCAGAACATGCTCGATGTTTCGCCCGATCTTGCCGGACTTCGGAAGGAGATACGCAGCGTCTGGTCGATTGCCGCCGATGCGCCGCACCATTTCCTGGCCACGAGCGCTCATGCAGCGATCGACCCGGATATCACGGCCTACGCCGCGCAAAGCCTTGTCGATGCGCGKACGGTCATGGAGGTGGTCAATGATCTCAACAAGCGCATCCATGCGGACTTCACCTATGACGGTGATGCGACAGACGTGCGCACGACCGCGCGTCAGGCGTTCGATCTTAAGGCGGGTGTGTGCCAGGATTTCAGCCACGTGATGATTGCAGGGCTGCGCGGACTGGGCATTCCGGCCGGTTACGTCAGCGGTTTTCTGCGAACAATCCCGCGGCCAGGCAAGGAGCGGCTGGAGGGCGCTGACGCGATGCACGCCTGGGTGCGCGCATGGTGCGGACGGGAAGCCGGATGGCAGGAGTTGGATCCGACCAACAATATGGTTGCGGGGAACGATCACATCACCATTGGCTATGGCCGCGACTACTCCGATGTGTCACCCATTGTGGGCGTGCTCAAGACAAGCGGCTCGCAAAAAGGCAAACAGTCTGTCGATGTGATCCCGCTGGAGTGAGGTGATGGCAGGAATCATTGTGCGTGGTTCGACAAGTCACCATGAGGGATGCTGTGTATCGCAGGGAGATTACACTGCAACATCACCGATTGGCTTGCAAACCAGCCCACTTCCCTCATGGTGAGCTTGTCGAACCACGCACAATGAATTTGCTGACCGGATAAAATGATTGAAACGGTTTTTCTTGGTTTCTGGAAATCCCGAGAATATGGTCTGCACCATGCTTCCCATTCCGCCCCTGATGCTCACCACTGGTCCCGTTCCTGCCTATCCTGAAGTCCTTGCGGCGCTGGGATCGCCGGTGCTCTATGACTATCACCCGGCATTTCAAATCTTCTATGCGGACGTCACCGAAAAGCTGCGTCAGGCGCTTCGCTGCGACATTGCTCCGGTGATCATGCAGGGTGAGGCTATTCTTGGTATCGAGGCGGCGGCAGGCGCATTGATTTCAAAAAACGATGTCGTCCTCAATCTTGTTTCCGGTGCTTACGGCAAGGGTTTTGCCATCTGGGCATCACGGTATGGCAAGGAAGTCATCGAGCTCGCTGTACCCTATGATGATGTCATCGATCCGCAGGCGGTTCGCGAGGCGCTAGGAAACCGGCCCGACATCTCGGTTGTGGCGGTATGCCACCACGATACGCCGTCCGGCACGCTCAATCCTTTGCACGAAATCGGTGCGATCGTCGCCGAACATGGTGCGTACCTCATTGTCGATGCCGTGTCATCCTTCGGCGGCATGAACGTGCACCCACAGGAAGCGCATGCCGATATCTTCATCACGTCGCCGTCGAAATGTCTTGGCAGCACGCCGGGTCTTAGCCTCGTTGCGGTCAGCGAACGCGCCTGGGCGAAAATCGAAGCCAATCCGGACGCGCCAGTGGGCTCGTTCCTGAGCCTCCTTGCCTGGAAGGATGCGTCGGAAGCTGGAAAGCCTTTTCCGGTTACACCTTCCATTGGCGAGATTTATGCGCTGAACGCCGCGCTCGACCGTTATGTGGAGGAGGGCCCCGAAAACGTGTGGGCCCGCCATGCGCTGACCGCGGCGATCACGCGAAAGGGCCTGTTCGAGCTCGGGCTGCCCTTGTGGCCAAAGGAAGAAGCTTTCTGCTCTCCTACGGCGACCGTTTTCAAGGTGCCCGAAAACATCAGCGATGTGGCGCTACGCGATCGCCTGTTGCACGACCATGGCATTCTTGTCTCGCTCGGACGCGGGGAGACGGCGGGCAAGGTGCTCCGTGTTGGCCATATGGGCGCTTCGRCACAGCCTGACTTCGCTCGACAATTCATTGCCGCGTTGAGCGGGATTCTATCCGAACCTTTTTCTGTCGATTGAGAGGATTGCAACAATGTCCCGTATCCTGTTGAACAGGCGGAGTTTTCTCGCGACGACCGCGAGTGCCGGAGCGATGATGGTTCTGCCCGAATGGGCTCGTGCGCAGACTGCTACGCCTGTAAAAGGCGGACGTCTCGTCGTTGCCGGGGATAGCGAACCGGCAAATCTCAATCCCGCCATCGTCGCTTCAAATGGTGTGTTCTTCGTTGCCAGCAAGGTCATCGAGCCGCTGGCCGAGCAGTCCTATGATGGAAAGGATGGTCTTGATCCGCGACTTGCAACCTCATGGGAGGGATCGGCCGATGGACTCACCGCGACGTTCAAGCTGCGCGAAGGGGTCACCTGGCACGACGGCAAGCCATTCACCTCAGCGGATGTGGCGTTTTCGGCACTGGAGGTCTGGAAGAAGCTGCAGAATCTGGGGCGGGTGGTATTCAAGAACCTCGAAAGTGTCGCGACGCCGGACGATCACACCGTTGTCTTCAAATTTTCACACCCGACGCCATTCCAGCTGATCCGCAACGCCCTGCCTGTGGTCACCTCGGTCGTGCCAAAGCACCTTTATGAGGGCACGGATATTGCCAAGAATCCGGCCAATCAAAAACTGGTCGGCACCGGGCCATTCAAGTTTGGCGAATACAAGCCCGGCGAATATTACCTGCTCAAGCGCAACGACGCCTATTGGGAGAAGAACGAGCCGCTTGTCGACGAGATTGTCTATCAGTTCCTGCCAGATCGTGCGGCGGCAGGTAATGCGCTCGAAGCCGAGGAGATCCAGCTGGCCGCATTCTCCGCCGTGCCGCTCGCGGACCTCGAACGCATCTCCAAGGTACCAGGGCTGAAGGTGTACTCTAACGGTTATGAAGGACTTACCTATCAGTTGATTGTCGAAATCAACCATCGCCGCAAGGAACTCGCTGACGTCAAAGTGCGTCAGGCACTAGCGCATGCGATCGATCATGATTTTGTCGTCAAGACGATCTTCCTTGGCTACGCGAAGTCCTCGACGGGACCGGTGCCAGCC
>NZ_JBFUMG010000052.1:0-16236 GCF_054049495.1 Phyllobacterium sp. P5_D12
AGCGAGACCTTTCCAGAGAGCATGGCCTGTGCCTCTGGTTTCGACCAGCCGGCATAGCGATCATCGACAAACCCGGTCAAAACCTTGTCCTCGACCATCTTCGCCGCAGCCTTGAGGCCCCGCGCGCAAGTGTCCATCCCGCCGATATGCGCGACCAGCAAATCCTGCGGATCAAGCGACTGGCGGCGCAGCTTGGCGTCGAAGTTCGTGCCGCCGGACGTAAAGCCGCCAGCCTTGAGAATCTCGTAGTAGGCGACCGCAACTTCTGGCACGTTGTTCGGGAACTGATCCGTATCCCAGCCGGACTGGTAATCATTGCGGTTCATGTCGATCGAACCGAAGATGCCGAGCGCTGCTGCCGTGGCGATTTCATGCTCGAAGGAATGCCCGGCGAGGATGGCGTGGCCCTGTTCCAGATTGACCTTGACCTCTTTCTCAAGGCCGAAGCGCTTGAGGAAGCCAAAAACCGTCGCGGCATCGTAATCATACTGGTGCTTGGTGGGCTCCTGTGGCTTCGGTTCGATCAGGATCGCGCCCTTGAAGCTGATCTTGTGCTTGTAGTCGACAACGAGGCTGAGGAACCGGCCCATCTGGTCGAGTTCGCGCTTCATGTCGGTGTTGAGCAGCGTTTCGTAGCCTTCGCGTCCGCCCCAAAGAACGTAGTTCTCGCCCTTCAGCTTTTGCGTCACATCGATACAGGTTTTCACCGTCGCGGCGGCATAGGCAAAGACATCCGGGTCAGGGTTGGTCGCGGCGCCCGACATGTAGCGGCGGTTGGAAAAGAGGTTGGCGGTGCCCCAGAGAAGCTTGGTGCCKGTCTTTTCCATCTTTGCCGCAAAATAATCAGCAATTTCATGCAGGCGCTTGTCGCTCTCGGCAATGCTATCGCCTTCCGGGCGCACGTCCGCATCGTGGAAGCAGAAGTAGGGGGCGCCGAGGATAGAGAACATTTCGAATGCCACGTCTGCCTTGAGTTTGGCCCCATCCATCGTATCGTTGAACCAGGGACGCTCGAAGGTCTGTCCGCCGAACGGATCGCCGCCCGGCCAGACGAACGAATGCCAATAGGCGACGGCAAATCTCAAGTGGTCCTCAAGCCGCTTACCAAGAATGATCTCGTCAGGGTTGTAAAAGCGATAGGCGAGCGGATTGGTGCTGTCCGGCCCTTCATACTTGACTGGTTTTACGTCGCCGAAAAAACCGCTGCTCATGATTGAACTCCTTTTAATGCTGGGTAGAGATTGTGGTAGCGATTGTACGCCGCGTCGAAATCGCCGGTGAGCCTGGCTTCCGGTTCGATCGTGTAATCGGTTGGAGGCGCGGCGCAAATCGCCCGTGGGTCGGCGTTTTCGGCAGCGATCAATCCAAGGCGTGCGGCGCCGAAAGCCGCGCCGAAATCGCCATCCGCTGGCACATCGATGGGGATATTCAGCGCGGTCGCGATGGCTCTAAGCCAATAGGTCGAACGTGACCCGCCGCCGACCGCGGTAACACGGTCGAGTTTGGTGCCCGCTGCGGCAAGTGCGTTGAGGCAATCGCGAAATGCGAAAGCCACGCCTTCCAAGACTGCCTGTGTCAGGACCGCGCGGTCGCTGGCATGCTCGAGCCCTTGAAACGAGCCCCGAATTGCCGAATCGTTGAGCGGCGTACGTTCACCGGAAAGATACGGCAGGAAGGTCACGCCAGACGGCGCACGCAGGTCATCGCCCAGTTCTCCGGTAAGTTCGGCAGGTTTGCGTGATGTAATGCCAGCGTACCAGTTCAGGGCATCGGTGGCTGACAGGATAACGCCCATCTGGTGCCAGGTATCGGGCAGGGCATGGCAGAATGTGTGAACCGCGCTCTCGGGGTTTGGCAGATAGGAGCCGTTGGCAGCAAAGAGCACGCCGGATGTTCCCAGCGAGACGAAGGCATGGCCTTCGTCGACCGTCCCCATGCCGCAGGCCGAAGCGGCATTATCACCCGCTCCGCCCGCAACAACAACGCTGCTGCCCATGCCCCACCGAGAAGCGATATCGGCTTTCAGGGTCCCGGAGACTTCGGTCCCCTCGACCAGCGAAGGCATATGGCTGACATCGAGACCGGTTGCTGCGAGAAGCTCCGGCGACCATGCGCGCTTGCCGACATCGAGCCATGACGTTCCCGCCGCATCCGACATTTCCGATACGTGTTCCCCGGTGAGCCACAACCGCAAATAATCTTTTGGCAACAGCACGCGGCGCAGCTTGGCAAAGATCTCGGGCTCGTTGTTCCTGACCCAAACGACCTTCGGTGCGGTGAACCCTGGAAAAACAATGTTGCCGCTCAGCGCCCGAAACTTTGGATCGCTGTCGAGTTCGGCGGCCTCCTTATGGCTGCGGGTATCGTTCCACAGGATGCAGGGACGAAGTACGTGATCATTGCTGTCGAGCAGCGTCGCGCCATGCATCTGGCCGGATAGGCCAATACCTTTGACCGCAGCGAGTTCCTTTGCGTGCGTGGTTTTGAGCGCCTGAATTGCGTCTTCGGTGGCCTTGATCCAATGCGATGGATCCTGCTCCGACCAGCCGGAATGTGGTCGTGAAATATCGAGCGTCCCGGTTCCGGACCCGATGACCGATTGGTCTTCGCCGATCAACAGCGCCTTGACGCCGGACGTGCCCAAATCAAGGCCAAGATACATGGATTCTCCTCCTGAATTCTGTTCAAATTGCCCGTTTAATTGGCGTATCACCTGCGTCGCCCGGGGCAAAAACCTGTGTGTCGAGGTGAAGCAGTGAAGTCATCATACAGCCTTGCAGGATGAGCGGATGTTCATCCGGATAGCAACGTATGCTCAACTCCTGCGCTGCCCCCCAGCCCGAGGTGCCGGAAACGATATCGCGCAATTCATCCTCGATGAGGTCGAAAACAGCTGCGCCTGATCCAACCAACGCGACCGGAATGGGGTCGATCAGGGAATACAGGCTCCGCAAACCTGAACCTATTGCCTGACCTGCCTTGCGGAAAGCAGCACGTTCTTCGCCGTCGCGGGTGCGGGCCCGGTTTGCAACCTCGTCATAGATTGCCGGATCCACATCCTGTGCCGGCTGGTCTTTCTCGTCCTGACCGGATGTCCTCCTCAAAATGGCATAGTCACTGGCATAGGCTTCGATACAGCCATGACGTCCGCAACGGCAAAGTGCGCCATTTGGTACATGCAACATGTGACCGAACTCCGCGGCGGAGGAGTGAGCACCGAGAAAAGGCTTGCCTTTAAGATAAAGGCCCATGCCGATCCCGTGGGAGAGGAGGATTGCCGCAAAGTCCTCGGCGTAGTGCTCTGGATCGATCCAGCGCAGCGCCTCGGCAATCATGTTGCAGTCATTGGCAACAGCGACTGCAACACCATACCGCTTGGAGAGGGCATCTCCAAAAGAGATGTTGCTATCCGGAGTGATCGGCGACCATAGCATTGTTGCTCTTGCCGCGTCGGTCACGCCCTGCACGCCCATCGAAATATGCATGAGCCGGCCTGCGTTGGGCGGGCGGCTTTCGAGCAGATTGTCAAGCATCAGGCATATGGAATGGATCAGATCATCCGACTTTGCATCGAGTGTTGAAACGCGATGGAATTCCTCGACGATCATCTGGCCTTTGTAGTCGAACAGAACGGCATGGACGAGATTGAGCGCGAGTTCGACGGTCGCAACCGTCGCTATGGCCGGGTTCAGCGTGAGTGCCACTTGAGGGCGTCCACGCCGATTGGCGATGGTATCGCCGTCGCGGCTCTCGGCTATAATTCCCTCCGAAATGAGCGCGGTCGTGATGGCTGAGACGGTGGACGGACTGAGGCCGGTTTGCGCGACGATGTCTGTGCGAGAAAGCAGTCCGTGACGCCGCAACGTAGCGAGCACAAGCCGTCGGTTCTGCCGCCTGACGTCGTCAGGACGCGCAATCTCATCTAGGAACAAACGATTTCCTCCCAAAAACCTGATTCCAGTGCACCACAATACCCCATGCAGCGCGGTGTGCCATGCTACGAAAATCTAAGTTGACACGTAAATGCTTTTAAGTCACTATTTTTTTCGAGCCTCGAATTAAAGAGGTTTAGATGCGGGCCGGAGGTCATGTGCCTGCATCCATTCAGTCAACGTGCTAAATGCACCGGGAGGGTTACCATGAAGAAATATGCAACCGCATTGGCGGGGGCTGCTGTCCTTGCTGTATCATTTGCCAGCCCCGTTCTGGCGAAGGACAAGATCGTTGGTGTATCGTGGTCGAATTTTCAGGAAGAACGCTGGAAGACGGACGAAGCCGCCATCAAGAAAGCGCTGGAAGCCAATGGCGACAAGTACATCTCGGCAGATGCACAGTCCTCTGCCTCCAAGCAGTTGACCGACGTTGAAAGCCTGATTTCGCAAGGTGCCAACGCCCTTATCATTTTGGCGCAGGATTCGAGCGCCATCGGACCGGCAGTCGAGAAGGCCGTTGCTGAGGGCATCCCGGTCGTAGGCTATGACCGCCTGATCGAAAACAAGGATGCGTTCTATATTACGTTCGACAACAAGGAAGTCGGCCGCATGCAGGCGCGTGGCGTATTTGCTGTCAAGCCTGAAGGCAACTACGTGTTCATCAAGGGCAGCTCCGCCGATCCGAACGCAGATTTCCTTTTCTCCGGCGCCCAGGAAGTGCTGAAAGAGGCCATCGACTCCGGCAAGATCAAGAACGTCGGTGAAGCCTATACGGATGGCTGGCTTCCCGCCAACGCCCAGAAGAATATGGAACAATTCCTAACTGCAAATGACAACAAGGTCGATGCCGTCGTTGCTGCGAACGATGGAACAGCCGGCGGTGCTATCGCAGCGCTGCAGGCTCAGGGCCTTGCCGGCACTGTTCCTGTTTCCGGTCAGGATGCCGATTTCGCAGCACTTAACCGCGTAGCACTCGGCACGCAGACCGTGACGATCTGGAAGGATTCCCGCGAACTTGGCAAGCAAGCCGCAGGCATCGCCTCGGCCCTCGCAGATGGTAAGAAGATGGAAGAAATCCCGAACGTTCAGAAGTTTGCTGGCGGCGTTAATAAAGTTGAGGTCAATGCTGTCTTCCTGACTCCGGTTCCTGTCACCAAGGATAATCTCGATGTCGTCATCGACGCTGGCTGGGTGAAGAAGGACGTGGTCTGTCAGGGCGTGAAGGCAGGTTTAGTACCAGCCTGCAAGTAACATCGTTAAATTTGTTAAAATCGAACGCCGCTGGTCCACTGGATCGGCGGCGTTTTAAGAAGACAATAAAACTGGGAGAGTACAATGAGTGATCCGGCCATCAGCCTCGATCGAGCCCGTTCGTCGGAGCTCGGCATTGTCGCCAGATTCTTCAAGGCGACTGAGCTTGATACCCGACTTCTCGGCATGATCGGAGCGCTGGTCATTATCTGGCTTGCCTTCCAGTTTCTCTCGGGCGGTCAGTTTCTGACGCCGCGCAACCTTTGGAACCTGTCTGTTCAGACATCGTCGGTTGCTGTCATGGCGACCGGGATGGTGCTGATCATCGTTACCCGTAACATCGATTTGTCTGTTGGCTCGATTCTCGGTTTTGTCGGTATGATCATGGGCGTGACGCAGGCCGAGTTCCTGCCAAGGCTTATTGGATTCGAGCATCCGGCGACATGGATCATTGCGCTTGGTGTTGGCGTCATCACCGGCGCGCTCATCGGCGGTTTTCAGGGCTTTATCATTGCATTCCTGGGCGTGCCTGCTTTCATCGTTACGCTTGGTGGCCTTCTGGTATGGCGTGGCGCTGCCTGGTGGGTTACCTCAGGCCGCACGGTTGCACCAATGGACTCGACGTTCCGTCTCATGGGCGGAGGTCCTGAGGGTTCAATCGGTGCATTCTGGAGTTGGGTGGTTGGCGTCGTCGCCTGTGTCGCCATCGTCGGGATGATCATTAACAGTCGGCGCCAGCGTAAACGTTTCAACTTTCCCCGTCGTCCGATATGGGCTGAAGCCTTCATGGCTGCCGTGGGATGCGTTCTTGTACTCGGCGCAGTCGCCATCGCCAACGCATACTACTGGCCGATCGGCATCGTCCGTAAATATGCCGAAGCCAACAACATCACAATTCCGGATGGCGGGCTGTTCATCTCACACGGAATTGCAATTCCGGTGCTGATCGCTGTTGCCGCGGGTCTCATCATGACGTTCCTTTCGACGCGCACCCGTTTCGGCCGTTATGTCTTCGCCATGGGTGGCAATCCGGAAGCGGCAGACCTTGCCGGTATCAATACGCGCTGGGTGACGATGAAGATTTTCATCATTATGGGGGTTCTCTGCGCCATTGCGGGTGCCATTTCCACCGCTCGTCTCAACGCGGCAACAAATGCACAAGGCACTCTTGATGAACTCCTGACCATCGCGGCAGCCGTTATCGGCGGAACGTCGCTGGCTGGCGGTGTCGGTACTATTGCCGGTGCCATGATCGGTGCGGTGCTGATGCAATCACTAAGCTCAGGCATGGTTCTGCTCGGTCTCGATACACCGCTGCAGAATATCGTTGTCGGCCTGGTTCTTGTCGTAGCCGTCTGGCTGGACACAATCTATCGCCGCCGTACGGCTTGAGGGAGGAACAATCATGGCCAACACACAAACGCCTCTCATCGATATGGAAGACATCTCGATTGCCTTTGGTGGCATCCGTGCAGTGGATGGAGCTTCGATCGATCTCTTTCCGGGTGAAGTCGTTGCGCTCCTCGGTCACAACGGTGCTGGAAAATCGACCCTGATCAAGATACTGTCGGGCGCCTACAAGCGCGACAATGGTACGATCAAGGTCAACGGGGAAGAAGCGGCAATCAACAATCCGCGTGATGCCAAGGCCTATGGTATCGAGACGATCTATCAAACCCTGGCACTGGCGGACAATGTGGACACCGCCGCCAATCTCTATCTCGGCCGTGAATTGATGACGCCTTGGGGCACTCTCGATGACGTCGCGATGGAGCACAGCGCCCGCGAAGTCATGGGTAGACTCAATCCACGATTCCAGCGTTTCAAGGACCCGGTCAAGGCACTTTCGGGCGGTCAGCGGCAATCCGTGGCGATTGCACGCGCGATCTTGTTCAACGCCCGGATACTGATCATGGACGAGCCGACTGCGGCGCTGGGACCGCAGGAAACCGCACAGGTCGGCGAACTGATCAAGCAACTGAAGAGTGAAGGCATCGGTATCTTTCTCATCAGCCATGATATCCATGACGTCTTCCACCTCGCCGATCGCGTGGCGGTGATGAAAAACGGTCAGGTGGTTGGCACTGCCAAGGTTGGCGATGTCAACGAGGACGAAGTGCTCGGCATGATCATCCTCGGCAAATGCCCGCCCGGTGCGATACCAGGGCCTGGCGCAGTGAACTAGACCAATAAAAAAGGCCGCTCAAAAGCGGCCTTTTTTATCATCAAACTGAAAATTCAGATCGACTCGACTTGCTGAACTTCGGGAACGAAATGCTTCAACAGGTTCTGAATGCCGTGCTTAAGGGTCGCAGTCGACGATGGGCAGCCGGAACATGCACCCTTCATGTGCAGGAACACGGTACCGTTTTCATAACCGCGGAATGTGATATCGCCGCCGTCCTGGGCTACGGCCGGGCGGACACGCGTTTCAAGCAACTCCTTGATCGTATCGACAATCTCGGTATCGGCGCTGTCGAAGAATTCACCATCGGTCTCCCGCTGGGCGGTGTCAGCGATTTGGCTGACATTGGCCATGACCGGTGCGCCGGACATGAAATGCTCCATGATCGCGCCCAGAATGGCAGGCTTCAGGTGTTGCCATTCCGGACCTTCGCTCTTGGTGACGGTGACAAAATCATAGCCGAAAAATACGCCGGTGACGCCCGGGACGCCAAAGATTTTGCCAGCAAGCTGTGAAGATTCGCCAGCACTTGCTGCGTCGCGGAAATCGGCGGTTCCTTCTTCAAGCACCACCTTTCCAGGCAGGAACTTCAAGGTCGCTGGATTGGGCGTTGCTTCGGTCTGGATGAACATGACGGATCTCGCGTATCTAGTTTAGAACTATTCAAATAGCCATATAGGCCTTTAAACCATTCTCTTCAAGTTAGGATTATATCACGTTTGGTCGACATAATCAGGTAATCGCGTCTATATCCTCATCCGATAGATTATAGGGTACGACCGTGACCGGAATGGAAAAGGATTCTCGCCCTGCCAGCGATTGAACAAGCGGGCCAGGTCCATCCTTGCCGGAACCAGCCGCCAAAACAAGGATAGCGATATCCTGATCTTCTTCGATGAGCTTCCGAATCTCTTCGGATGTAATGCCTTCGCGAACAGCAAGTTCCGACTCGATCCCTATCGTTTCCCGAACGCTGGCGGCAAACTTGCTGAGCGTCGAATTGGCCCGCTCCTGGGCTTCCGCACGCATGATCTGTTCAACCCCCAGAAACTGCTGAAAGTCTGCTGAATCGATAACGAACAGCAGCAAGAGTACGCCGCCGGTTGTCTTGGCCCGGCGCGAGGCATAGGCAACGGCTCGCTCGCATTCCGGCGTTTCGTCAATGACGGCCAGAAATTTGCGGCGGTGGCCAGCTTCGCGGCTAAGACGTCTTGATACCATGTGCGCAACCTGCCCTAAGCATTGATCATCCGCAAGGTCTTCCCTGGCGCGGTCTAGTTCTGCAGAAATCCGACAATATCACGGACATTGCGCATCGTCTTCTCTGCGAGAATGCTCGCGCGCTCACCACCATCTTTGAGGACGGCATCGACAAAGCCGGGATCCGCAGAAATTCGCCGCATTTCCGCAGCGATCGGCGCCAGCTTTTCTACCGCGAGGTCAGCAAGGGCCGGCTTGAAGGTTGAGAATTGCTGTCCGCCAAAATCGCGAATCACGGTGGCCTTGTCGCTGTCGACCAATGCAGCATAGATACCGACGAGATTGTCAGCTTCCGGCCGATCCTTCAATCCTTCAAGCTCCGATGGCAAGGGTTCCGAATCAGTCTTGGCCTTACGGATCTTTTTCGAGATCGTATCCACATCGTCGGTTAGGTTGATGCGCGAGAGATCCGACGGATCGGACTTTGACATCTTCTTGGTACCATCGCGCAAGCTCATGACACGTGCTGCGGGCCCGCCGATGACTGGCTCGGTCAGCGGAAAGAAACTGGAAATCGTTTCATCCCCCGATTGCGTTTCGACACCAAGCCCGAGTTCAGCGATCCGATCCGAAAAATCAGTGTTGAACTTCTGGGCGATGTCGCGCGTCAGCTCCAGATGCTGCTTCTGGTCTTCACCGACGGGTACGTGTGTCGCACGGTAGACAAGGATGTCCGCCGCCATCAGGTTCGGGTATGCGAAGAGGCCGACGGACGCATTTTCACGGTCCTTGCCGGCCTTGTCCTTGAACTGGGTCATGCGGTTGAGCCAACCCATCCGGGCAACGCAGTTGAAAACCCATGCCAGCTCCGCATGCTGGTGCACGCGGCTCTGGTTGAAAACGATGTTCTTTTTTGCATCGATGCCAGAAGCAATGAAGGCTGCCGTGACCTCGCGCGTATTGCGCATGAGTTCGGTCGGCCCGCCCCAGACGGAGATGGGAGGGGTAATCGCGTGCTGATCCACGACACAATACATGCATTTGCTGCTTTCCTGCAAAGCAACCCAGCGACGGATAGCGCCGAGATAGTTGCCAAGATGCAGGTTGCCGGTCGGCTGGACACCGGAAAAGACGAGCGGTTCAAACGTGCTCATAAAATCGTCCTTGATCGTTCGGGGATCGGGCTTGCAGGCTCCGAAAGCAATGAAACCGAGCTTTTGGCAGAGGGAGACGCTCTATTCAAGCCCAATCGATACCAACCTTCATTTGAGCTCCAGCAGATCCCATTTATTACCGTAGAGGTCTTCGAACACAGCGACGCTGCCATAGGGCTCATGGCGAGGCTCTTCAAGAAAATGTACGCCCGCCTCCACCATCTTCGCGTGGTCCACCGGGAAATCATCCGTATGGAGAAACAGTGCAACGCGTCCGCCGGTCTGGTTGCCAATGCTGACTTTCTGTGTATCGTCATCCGCTTTGCCAGCAATAGCCGGGCGCCAACACCCTCGGGCGCAACGACAACCCAACGTTTGGTTTGGGAAAGCGCCGTATCATTGACAAGCGAAAAGCCGAGCACCTCTGTGTACCAGGCAATCGCCTCGTCATAATCGCGCACCACAAGTGTGATCATACCGATAAACCGGCTCACGACGCGTCCTCAGGCACCTTTGTTCCGCGTTTCACATTCCGCCGGATCATGCCGAAGCTGGCACCACCTGTTCCGAAAGCGAGCGCAAAATAGAGGATCATCGACAACCCGACCAGCGATACGACTGCGATGGCTTGCGTGTGCAGAGGCGCATGTGGTTCCAGCGCCGGGCCCATCCAGCGAATTGCATAGTAGAGTGCAAGGCCCATGAGACCGGCGGAAACAATCAGTCGCGGGATGCGGGTAAGCAGAGGGATATCGCGCCCCCAATGTCCCCGCCAGACGAGGGTAACGAAAAGTAGAATTGCGTTCGTCCACCCTGCGACGATCTCGGCCGTTGCGATGCCGGTCTCTGCCATGATTGGGAATAGCGTCAGTGCGAGACTGACGTTCACGATGACGGCGATGGCCGCAAAGATCATCGGTGTGCGGGTATCTTCGCGGGCGAAAAACCCCGGCAAGAAGGCTTTGATCAGGACGAATGCCGGGAGGCCAAGCCCGTAGATCGCCAGGATATTGCCGACAGTGTGCGTCGATGCGGTGGAGAAATTGCCGCGTTCGTATAGCATCCGAACGATCGGTTCGGACATTACCAACAGCGCCGCAGCAGCAGGAAGCGTAAGAAACAGTGTGAACTCGACCGACCGGTTCTGCAGGCTGCCAGCTTCCTTCAGATTTCCAGAGCGCAGCGCACGCGCCAATTCCGGCAGGAGAACCGTCGCGACCGCTATGCCGACGACACCGAGCGGCAATTGATAGATACGGTCTGCATAGGCCAGAGACGAGATAGCGCCAGATTTTGCTGAAGCGATGTTCGTGTTGATCAACAAATTGATTTGAGTGATGCCGCCAGTTACGGCGGCGGGGAAGGCCAGTATCAGCAGGCGTTTGACGTTGGCGGTTATATGGGGCAAGCGGAACCCGATGGAAATGCCGGCATTGCGCACCGCAAACCAGACAATGGCTAGCTGAACCACGCCGGAGACCATGACCCCCCAGGACAGTGCATAGCCTACAGCCCTTCCATCTTGGCCCTTCCACCAGGCATAGCCGAGCACGCCGATGAGAATGACATTCAGGAAAACTGGAGCGATCGCCGCGGCGAAATAGCGATGCAGGGAATTGAGCATCCCGCTCATCATGGCGGCGAGCGACATGCAGGCGAGGTAGGGGAACATGATGATCGCCATCGATACGGTGTTATCGAACTTCATCGGGTCAGCCACGAAGCCCGGAGCTATGACGAAGCGCACGATCAGCGGCATTGACAGTTCCATCAGGATCGTCAGGCCGAGCAGCACGGTAAAAAGGACCCCGAATACCTCTTCGGAAAAACGGCGCGCTCCATCAAGCCCGTTGGCTTCGATTTCCTTGGCGAACAAGGGTACGAAAGCAGAGTTGAATGCGCCTTCCGCGAAGAGCCGCCGGAACGTGTTGGGAAAACGGAAGGCAGCATTGAAAGCATCGGCGACAGGTCCTGTGCCCAGCGCAGAGGCCATCAGCATTTCGCGCGTGAAACCGAAGACGCGGCTCATCAACGTGCCGGACGCAACCGTTGCAAATTTCTTGACCAAACTCATTCTATTCAGCCGTCATGAGGATGTTTTGCCGTTGCGGCTGGGCGGTCGTGATGTCTCCTTCGCCAAAGAGCGCAAGCAGCTTCTTGCGGATACGGTTCTGGCGTGTCGTATTGGTGATCTGGTGACCGACGAGATCAGTGACATAGAACACATCGATGACCTTTTCACCGAAGGTCGTCACGTGCGCAGAGGCAATATCGAGTGAGAGATCAGAGATAGTACCGGTTATCTCAGATAGAACACCGGGACGGTCCAGGCCTTCAACTTCGATGACGGTGAATTTGTTGGACAGCGTATTGTTTATCTCGACACGCGGCGTGATGCGGAAGGCTTTGACCGCGCGCTTCGGTTTGGTGCGGCTTGCCAGCATCTCCGGCAGGTAGGACTTCCCGGAAAGCACGTCTTCGATCAGGCGGCCGACGCGCATGGCGCGCCGCCGTTCATCATCGTCGGTCGGGAATTCGCGGCTGATAAGGATCGTATCAAGCGCGCGCCCGTCGCTGGTCGTGAAGATCTGCGCATCGACGATGTTGGCGCCGGCCCCGGCGCAGGCGCCCGCGATGATTGAAAGCAAACGTGGATGGTCGGGTGACAGTACGGTGATCTCTGTTACACCCTCGAAATCATGGGTTTTTACCATGGTGGCGAGTGCTTTGCCGCTGGCATCGGTCTCGCGCACGAAATTGGCGTGGCGAATCTGATCTTCGAGGCTGACGGTCAACAAGTAGTTTTGATAGTGCAATGCGAGGTATGACTGACGCTCAATCTGCGGCCAGGATGACAGCGCATTGTCGAGCTGGGTGCGGGCGTGATCGGTGCGTTCCTTGCGGGAGACTTCCGAAAATCCGCCAGTCAGCATCAATTCCGTTTCATAGAAGAGATTGCGAAGAAGCTGGCCTTTCCAGCCATTCCATACCCCGGGTCCGACTGCCTTGATATCGCAGATGGTCAAAACCAGCAGCAGTTTCATCCGGTCGAGGGTTTGGACAATCTCAGCAAAATCTTCGATCGTCTTTCGGTCGTTCAGATCCCGCGACTGTGCCACTCTACTCATCGTCAAATGCTGTTCGACGAGCCAGGCAACGGTTTCAGTGTCGGCCTGTGAAAGGCCCAGACGCGGGCAAATCCGCCGGGCGATCCTCGCACCGGCAATGGAGTGGTCTTCCGGCCTTCCCTTGGCAATATCGTGAAGAAGCAGCGCCACGTAGAGGACCTGCCGGTCTTTTTTCAAACCGGGCATGATCTGATTGGCAAGAGGATGTTCCTGGCCAAGATCGCCGTGGTCGATTTCCGACATGACTGCGATGCAACGCAACAAATGTTCATCAACAGTATAGTGATGATACATGTTGAATTGCATCATCGCGACGACCTTGCCGAAATCGGGAATGAATTTACCAAGTACGCCGGATTCATTCATTCGCCGCAGGATGAGCTCGGGGTTGCGCTCCGAGGTCAGCACTTCCAGAAAAAGCCTGTTCGCCTCAGGATTTTCCCGCAGATCAGCTTTGATCAGCGACAGCGAACGCGACACCAATTGCATAGCGTCGGGGTGGAACTCCAGGCCATGCTGGTCCGCCAGACGAAACAGACGGATTATGTTGACCGGGTCTTTCCGGAAGACGTCGTCATTGGCAATGGTGATGCGGTGGTTGTCGACGACGAAATCGCTTGTGCCGGGGAGCTTTCGCTTGCGGCGCGAAAACGTGAGGAAAATCCGGTTGAAACCGGGGACGTGCTTGGCTTGCTCTTCTTCCAGAGCGGCGCAGATGATGCGTGTAAGATCCCCGACCTCCTTGGCGATAAGGAAGTAGTGTTTCATGAACCGCTCGACGTCTCGCAGGCCGGGATGGGCGGTGTAGCCGAGCCGCCGGGCGATCTCGCCCTGGATATCGAACGAGAGGCGTTCCTCCGCTTTGCCCGTCAAGAAATGCATATGGCAGCGCACAGCCCATAGCAGATCTTCCGCCTTACGAAAGATCTTGTGTTCCGCACGAGAAAGAACCCCCAGGTCGACCAATTCATCACTTGTCTTCACCCGGTAATAATATTTTGCAATCCAGAACAGCGTATGCAGATCGCGCTGGCCGCCCTTACCCTCTTTGACGTTCGGCTCCACCAGATACCGCGTCTCGCCCGCCTTGCGGTGACGCGCGTCACGTTCGGCAAGCTTGGCCTCGATGAAAGCGGGCCCGGTACCCCTGACCACCTCGCCATCGAAGCGTTGCACCAGTTTGGCGAAAAGGTCTTCATTCCCGCAAAGGTAACGGGCCTCCAGAATGCTGGTACGGATCGTCATATCACCCAGCGACTGGCGGATCGACTCATCCAGATTACGGGTCGCGTGGCCGACTTTGAGACCGGCGTCCCACAGCATGTACAGAATATATTCGACGACTTGCTCACCCCAGGGTGTCTGTTTGTAAGGTAGCAAGAATAACAGATCGATATCGGAACCGGGGGCCAGTCCCCCGCGACCATAACCGCCTACCGCCACGACGGTCATCCGTTCCGCAGTAGATGGGTTCACAGCGGGATATACATGGGTAATTGCGAAGTCATAGAGCGCAGAAATAATCTGGTCCATCAAATAAGAAAGCCGGATGGAACAGTGCGTACCGCTGGCATCCTTCATCAGCATGTCTTCTGCCGACTTGCGACCCGCGATCAGCGTCTGTTTCACAAGCTGCAACACGTCGTTACGCTCGACGGTGGCAGTGCCCAGTTTGTTCGTTGACGTGACCAACTCTTCAAATTGGCGATGAAGCTTGGCCGGGTTGACGATCTGTTCCAGTCTCAGGTCTGAAGCGCTCATGAATACGTCTTTATGAATAATGGCCGCACGCTATAGCGCGAATTTGCTTCAAACGAAACGATTACATTTGGCGCGTTTCGTGCAGACGCCATTCAAGATGTCGTGTTCGCGAAGAGGCCCTTCAACCGGTAGAGCGCCTCCAGCGCTTCACGCGGTGTCATCTCATCCGGATTGATGGTGGATATGGCTGCGAGYAGACCACTATCCTTACCTTGAACAAGCTTGGGTGCCTGTCGCTTCACTTCAACGGAAAACAGAGGCAAGTCGTCGATCAGCTTGTCGGCCTTGCCAGAGGTCTCTCCCGCTTCGAGCTGGTGCAGTACATCGCGGGCGCGATTGACTACGGCTTCGGGCAAACCAGCCAAACGGGCCACCTGCACACCGTATGAACGGTCGGCGGCACCCTTGGCGACCTCATGCAAGAACACGACATCGCCGTCCCATTCCTTCACGCGCATGGTCACATTGCTGAGCCGTTCGAGTTTTTCTGAAAGTGCAGTCATTTCGTGGAAGTGCGTTGCAAAAATTGCCCGACACTGGTTCTTTTCGTGCAAGTATTCAACCGCGGCCCATGCAATCGAAAGGCCGTCGAAGGTAGCGGTACCGCGGCCGATTTCATCGAGGATCACAAGCGAATGATCGCTGGCCTGGTTGAGAATGGCGGCGGTCTCGACCATTTCCACCATGAAGGTAGAACGCCCGCGCGCAAGATCATCCGAAGCACCAACGCGGGAGAACAAACGATCCACGATGCCGATATGAGCAGAGCCGGCCGGAACGAACGAACCCATCTGCGCAAGAATCGCAATCAATGCGTTCTGACGCAGAAAGGTCGATTTACCGCCCATGTTCGGGCCGGTCAGCAGCCAGATTGCTCCCTTGCCGGCTCCTTCTGGAGAAAGATTGCAATCATTGGCAACAAAAGGTGTGGCCGCTTGCCGGCGCAGCGATTGCTCGACAACCGGGTGCCGTCCGGCCACAATCTCGAATGCAAGGCTGTCATCGACCTGCGGTCGGCAGTAGCCTTGTTCTTCGGCGAGCGCCGCCAGCGATACGGAGACATCAAGCGCCGCCAGCGCTGCAGCACCTGCGCGAATAGTGTTGGCGTTGGCCACGGTCTCATTGGTCAAGGCGTCGAAAACGCCAAGCTCGATCATAAGCGCGCGTTCGGCGGCATTTGCTATCTTGGTTTCAAGTTCGGCCAGTTCCGTCGTCGTAAACCGCATCGCATTGGCAATGGTCTGACGGTGGATGAACTTGCTCTTGGCTTCATCCGTATCGGTCATGACCGAGGCATTGTTGGCGGTCACTTCGATGAAATAACCAAGCACATTATTGTGTTTGATCTTCAGCGATCTAACGCCAGTCGTTTCCATGTAGTCGGCTTGCAGGCCTGCGATGATGCGGCGCGAATGGTCCCGTAGTGCCCGCATTTCGTCTAGCTCGGCATGATATGCGGGCCGTACGAACCCGCCGTCGCGTTTGAGAAGCGGCAGCTCATCGGCAAGCGCCCGGTCAAGGTGTTCGGCGAATTCCAGCGGCAATTGGCGAAGACATTCTCTCACTCGCGCGAGTTCTGTTGGCAGTTCCTCACGCTCCAGCAATTGTGCGATATCGCCGGCTGC
>NZ_JBFUMG010000053.1:0-16103 GCF_054049495.1 Phyllobacterium sp. P5_D12
ATATCGTGGCGACGGTCTTTGGAGCGTCAAACGCCGCTTCCTTGCCATCTTCATGCACATAGACGGGCTTGCCATCCTGAATTTCAGCAAAAGTCTTGCCGTCGATGGTAATAAGTTTGATTTTCATCGTTCAGTCTTTCCGGCCATCCGGCCTTTGATATGGGCAATCCCGCCCGTTCGCCGGCCAACATCCGCTGGCAGGCCAATTCGAAAATGGTGTGACGTGGCGCTATGTCGTCGCCGGAATGATCGGCTTCCTGACCGGCGGAGTCTGCGATCCGGTGATATCGTCCTCGCCGTCATCGCCCGGCACTTCCTCGAGAATGAGTTCCATGTCGGCATCATCGTCATATTCAGGCGACAGGATGTTGCGCCGCTTGGCTTCCGTGATCGCAGCGGTGCGGGATATCAGGCTGTCCTTCTTCATTTCGAGAACAACCTTCATTCCCTCAAGGCTGTCTGTCTCGACGTCAAAGTCGGTATGAACCGTGACTTCGGCCTCTAGTTTCTCATTCAACCATTTTCCGGTCAGCCGCATCGCGTTCTCAAGCGCATCCTTCAGGTTCAGCGCCCATGCCTGGATAGCGCTGTTGCCCTTCTGTGCGGCGAACACGGTCGTAACCACTGTGAGGTTGCCGGTCTGCGCTGTCAGGGGCTGGCGACCAAGCTCGCGAAGCTGCTGGCCTGTCTCCTTCACGTCATCGGCAAGGAACTTGAGGGATTGAGCCGAAGGTTCGATGAACTTCCATTCGCCATGCTCCCCCTCACCATTGGAAGGCGCGTAGAGAACCGACTTCGGACCGACCGGAACGGCAAGAGGCTTGCCATCCTCGCCCATGGCAGGCGAGACGCCGTTGCCGGCGAGCATCGGGAAACACGTCAATTCCTTGGCGTACTTCAGGCCTGATTCCTGCTGATAGTGTTCGATCTGGAGATCGGCTGCGTCCTGAAGCGGTGGAACGACCTGCCATGAATGACCGAGGCGACGACCGGTCAGGAACGGGACAAGCGGGATTTCCTTGATGGTGATCGGACCTGATCCGACCGAAACCCATGATTCCCTGCCGTCTTTGTCCTTCTGCTTCTCCCAGACTTCCCATGTCGCATCAGCGGCGGCGATCACTTCGCCCTTTTCGTCGCGGGTCAACTCGCGATCGAGGACACGGACGCGCTCAACGGTCTTTTCACCATAGCCGTCACGTTCCGTCGCATCTTCCCTGATCCGGACATGCACGAAGGTTTCAACCCCGCCGATCATCTCGGAATAGGCGGCAAGCACATTCTGCGCCGGTACCCTCACCCAATACGGACGGGCGCCGAGTTCCTTCTCCTGCTGCACCGTGACGTTCGCCGGAACGTTCTTGGTGTAGTCGACAAGGATCCAATCGACCGCATAGGAAATGCCATGAAAGAAGGTATTAGCGGCAAAGAMGTGCAGGCTGTCGCCCTGCCCGGTGATGTTCTCGGCAAGCGTCTTGATCCGTTCGGTAACCTTGTCGCCGAGTGCGACTTCCTTTGAGAAGGGCTTGGCTGCCAGGTTCTCAACGATGTCGCGGAAGATATTGGTAAACTTGCTGTTCTTCCGACGGAACTCGTAATCCTTCTCGGTCTCATTGGGAAACTGCGGAAGGTACTGCTTGGCCGCACGCATAGCATTCGCCCCGGCAAGGATCGTTGACACCATGGTCCAATAGGGAGCCATGGCATCGTAATCGCGGCTCGTCGCGTTGGGTTGCTTGTCGGTCATCTATCGGTTTCCATAAGTCCCAAAGAGTGCTGTTGCGGTGCCCCGCGTGGCGAGGTGATTGAATGCTTCGGCTGAAGCGTCGGCGATGTCCTTGAGCTTGCCGGTCGGGAACATGCAGAGTTCTTCCAGATACTCTTCGTTCCATACCCCCTCGAGGATATCGACGTTGCCCGCTTCGCATTGTGCTGCGAACGGTTCTGCCCGTGTTTCCTTGTCGCCTGTGACCGGTCTTGCCTTTACGACGTAGCCTGCAAGCATCGAGGTCAGATCGAACTTCTGCACCTTGCCAGCACCGCCGGGATCTTGTGGAAGCGCGATATCGACGGTGTTCCCGTCCTGGCTGGCAGTATTCTTGATCAGCGTCCGCATTCCTGCGGGGCTCAACCAGTCCGCCACCATGTGAGCCACTACCCAACGTCCGTCAGGTTGGCGTCCGATCTTCACTCCGGCGGTACGTGCTGCCTCATGGCTCTCGCTCGCAGCCAAATCCCACCCGCGGGCGAACTTGGTACCGGCCGGCACTGCCTTGACGACCTTGAAGTAGGATCGCTTGAACATATTTCCTTCGCGTGGCGACGGTCTCTGCTGGTTCTGACCGGCAAACCCGAGCGAACCGAGCGATACCTTGTCCCGTTCCACGACGAGACGCGGGAACCGGGCTTCGAACAGGAGTTCGCCGTCGACCTTCCGGATGTCATGAGGATAGACCGTCTTCAGCTCGGCCTTCTCGACATAGGGCTTACGCTGTTCAGGAACTTCCTGATCTTCGCGGTACCATATCTGCTTGCCGCCGTCGTATCGCGCCCTGACGGGTTCCGAATCCATGTAGGTCGGCTTTACCACCGTGTAGCAGCGCCGATCCGGCTCGAACTCCATGGGCAGCATCAAATGCTCGTAACCCATGTTCCTTGCCAGTGCGACACCGCTCGGATCGTCTTCATGCAAGCGCTGCATCACCATGACGATGGCAGAATGCTCGGGATCGTTCAGTCGGTTCGGAAGCGCTTCAAGAAAGGTCTCTTTGGCATTCTCCCGCATCGTGTCAGACTTCGCCTGGTCGACTGAGAGCGGATCATCCACGATCGCCCTGTCACCACGCGAACCGGTCATCGACGTGAAGGCCATCGCCTCACGGAAACCAGTCTTGTCATTCTCGAACTTCAGCTTTTCGTTCTGATCCCCCATCAGATTGAAGTTCTGGCCCCACCGGTCGCGAAACCAGTCGGATTGTGCCAAACGACGCGCCTTGACGTTATCGCGCCTGGCGAGACTCTCCTTGAATGATGTAGCCATGGTCCGCAAATGTGGCAGGCCCTGCGGCCCCCATTCCCACATCGGCCAAAACACACCGACGGCAAGTGACTTCATTGTGCCGGGCGGTACGTTGATGATCAGCCGCGTCAGCTGGCCTGCTGTTATGGCTTGCAGGTGATCAGCAATCGCATCGATGTGGAAACCGTGCTTATACGGTCGAGCCGGTTCGAGCACGTGCCACCCTGCCCTGATGAAGGACGGGAGAGAAGCGACTGACTTCTCGATCTCCTCATCAAGGTTCTTCTGCGCTTCCCGCTTCTGTTTCGCCGCCTGGAGCGTCTGCAGAGATAAGCCCGAGCTTCTGGAGCACTGGATAGGCTGTTTCGAGAGTTGCAAGTTCATCGTCGGTCAGCGCATCCAATTGTTTGGCAGTGATGGTCACCACCTGAATGGTTCCTGATATCTTCCGGTTCTCGCTGCCAAGACCGAACAGCTTTGCCTTGCCCATGGTGGCGGATACCGCAGCGCTGGACTGCTTCTCTTTGAGTGCGAGCGCTCGGGCTTCTTCAAGCTCTGCAGTGAGGCTGTCGACGGTTACCTCGACCTTTTTGGCGGTCTTGGATTGGATTTCCTCGACCCGCTTCTTGATGTCCACATTTGTCCATAAGTTCGATGCGGCCTTGCGATCGCCCTTGTACTCTGCCTTGGTATAGGCTTCGGTGACGCTTGTGCCCTTGGCTACCGCCTGGGCGAACTTCTCGTGCCGTGCGTTCTTCAGGACTGGCATACGTTTTCACTTATCCACTGAGATCAACAAAAGGCGCTATATTTAGTGTTGCGTTTGCGGGCCAAGAAGCTGTTCCATCGGTCATTGAGTGAACCAAAGGAGCATCGGCATGGAGATAGACCCACAAGCCATCGCAGCCGGAGCGAACGCGGCCAAATCTGCCATCGATACAGTCCGCTCTCTGCTTGGCCTTTACACTGATGCGAAGAAGTCCCTCCCCGAGAAGGACCAGAAGGCAGCTACCCTTGCGATCGAGAAATCCATTGAACAGTTAAACATCGCCGAAGCGCAAATAGCCCAAGCCCTTGGTTACAAGCTTTGCATGTGCCAGTTTCCACCCACTGTTATGCTGACCGTCGGACACTCAAACGCTCGAGGTACGGATCCAGGCCCAATCTTCGAGTGTCCAAAGTGCGGCTATGACACCGCCGCTCCTTTCAGATTCATCCGCACTGCACCACCAAGAGCGTAGTCTCGCTTACCCATTTCACCGAGCTATAAATGACTATGTGCAGCCCCGGTTTCCGGCGATCCGGTACGAATGCACCTATTGCTCAGTCGTCAAAGATAAGTATTCGGCAAAGATGAACCTCAAACAGCACTTCGACGCGCTCATTGCCGCAGTCAAAGCTTCGATCAAACTCGAAGGGATCAAACCAAAACCCGAAATCGACCGGAGGCAGGGTGTCCCTTACAACAATGGGCTGAGAGACGCTCGACGCTCAAGAGAAACTGGCGTCAAGTTGGACAATCCTTACCGCGAAAACTCACGTCACTGGAAGCAATGGAACGAAGGCTTCGAGCGGGCTAACAGAGATAAAAACTGAGGATCAATCCAATCTCCAACGCAGGTGCATCGTAGCTTGCTCTTCCGCTTCTTGATTGTGTCGTGGCAAATTTCGCAGATGCACTGGGCATTGGCGTTCAACCCCAGAACAAAACTTCCCTGCCAGGTTGACCGGTGCGGTGATCGCATAAACCGCCCCGGTCATGGCACAAGATTAAACCGAAATCCCATCTCATGGGGCTAGTTGATTGATAGATAGGCAAGATGATCGATAATTAGTAGTGAGTAAAACTCAACAGTTAAGGCACGTATCCCGATACTTGGAAATTGTTACGTTGGTTCCCAGCAAACTCTTTCGCCGGGAAACAGATATGGCTGACCCAGTCCCATTGCAGCAACAGTTCTGGAATGAATGGAATTCATCTACCCGGGAGCAGCAACTCGATGAGGTGTCCTTTCGGCAAGCCAAGATCGTCCGAAGCTGGCTGGACTCCCTTGGCCGAAGGGATCTAGACATCCTAGAAGTCGGTTGCGGCTCATGTTGGTTTTGCGCAGAACTATCCGCATATGGTCAGGTGACAGGAACCGATCTTTCGAATGATGTGCTCGAACGGGCTCAAAAACGAATGCCATTGGTCCAGCTCGTCGCTGGGGATTTTATGGCACTGGATTTCGGTGTCGAACAGTTCGATGTCGTCGTTGCACTTGAGGTGCTGTCCCATGTTGAGGACCAACCTGCATTTATGGCCAAGATGGCAAAGCATCTACGGCCGAATGGCACGCTCATGTTGGCAACTCAAAATCAGCCCGTGTTGACTAAGTACAATCGCATTCCTCCACCCAAGCCAGGGCAAATCCGCAATTGGGTAAATCGTCAGGAGTTAGTTTCCCTCTTGGAAAAAGATTTCATCGTTAAGGATGTCTCATCTGTGACGCTCAAAGCAACCCGAGGACCGATGCGCCTCCTGAGTTCTCGGACCTTCAATAGATATTCGAATAAGTTAATAGGCGATCGGTTTGAGCGGTTTATGGAAGCAAAGGACTTCGGATGGACGTTAATAGCGCGAGCAGTACGAAAACCTTCCTGACGCATGAGGATTCAAACCCAGTCTGCCGGAGCAAGGCCGCTGAATGTTCACGCCGCTAGGCCATTGGCTGCGGTCAACTGACCGGCTGCGATCTGGCGGATGCGGCGAGCGCATTCACGCGTGCCGTTGGGGCGGTAACGCTCGCCACCGAACCAATAGCGCTTGCCGCTGTTTCTCGCCGGTCGCGGTTCTGCTACCGATATCATTGGGAAAGACTGCATTCCGAACATTGACGCAACAGCAAGCCCGATCGAGGACATAAAACCACGCATGACATTCTCCGGTTTGTTTTGATTAAAGCCATTCAAGCCGGGCAAACTCTTTGTCGCCGGTCATCTTGAAAACAGACGCTTCGGACAGATGGTCTCGCGGGTTTTCACCCTTTAATTGCAGCCACCGGCATTGCACCGTGATCGCTTCCACCTCTGTCTTGTCGTAGAGGTAAAAGGTGTTCCCATGCATATCGACGCCGTTCTCGCGCTGGACGTGATGCACGAGCTCATGAACAAGAACGCTTTGATCGAACCGATTGCCGTCTCGCCACTGGCGAAGCGCGATGACCGGAGACCGTATCCACGACCAGCGTATCTGCCCCAGACATTCGAGGTCAGGCTCGACCCTTATCTCGGGAACGTCTYCCGGACATTCGTATTTCAATACATTGGCGGCATAAACCATCAACTCGCGTGCAAGATCGAGGTCCATAGCCAGCATTTAAAGTGTGATAGCGTGTCTGCAAAAACCGGAGAAAGATCATGCCGAAGTCAGAATTATCGCCCGAGCAAGAAGTCCTTGCAGCCCACATGTCCGCGTTTACGGTGGCTATGCAGATGCTCGTGGTATGCCTGCTAGAAAATGGCTCCCTTCAGCCTGGCCAATATCCTGCGGCGCTACACGGCTACATGGAAATGGCGAAGRACAAGGCGAACCCGATGACACTCGCCATGCTGGACGATTTGCGCCAAGCGCTGCTCAATTGAAAACCCCGCACTAGGCGGGGCCGTGGAGGACTTTCCGTCATCTTGGAACAGACAGGTATGKACCGCGTTCTCTGAATCAAGAACGACTAAATGCAGGTGTCATGATGATGATTGCAGCAAGTATGTTTTCGGCCAGTTGGATAATGTACCCCCTAGGAGCGATTGGTATCATTGTGGCCACATGGTTATTCTTCATCGTTCGCCATCGTATGCGATAAACCATACCGCTTGCTTCTTGAGCATGTCGCCGTCCCGATGTGGAACCCCGCCCGAATGATCGGGTTTCGGATTACCTCTGATGAGGAGCGCCGACAGGGGTGTCTATGCCACCCGTTGCGACTGCCGGCGAGCGTTCAGCTTTTCCAAGCGCTCGATCAGTGCATCGCGATCCGGGTGGTTTCTGTCTGTTGGTTTGGCATCCCGCGAGCGCCAGTTCGTTATTGCGCATTTCTCGGATGATATGTTGTATGGCACGATAGATGCCTGATTTTCGGCCACCTCGTCAACGGCCACTGTCAACCGAACCGCATACAATCGAGACCGGCGACTCCATCGCTCGGGCACTGGCAAAGTTCACGAAGTCGCCAGTTCAGATGGCCAATGAAAAGCGTCTGTTCCGGTTCAGGGAAAAGCGCGATCTGCGCAACCTGATCGGATCCATCCGCGACGAACGCGATCTGTTGAGCCGTCTGCATTGTGTCGGGCTCGAAGGGTTCACTGAACCGCCGGTATCGATCGATCAGGCCATATCGCGTCTCGAACGCATGTATCGCGTCGAGAAGAGCCACACCGGCACACCTTTCGCGAGCGGCAATCGGTTCATGGCGATCAAGTCTCGGCTGTTCTTGGCCCGCTTCTTTCGCCGGTTTCACAAGCAGATTTGGGAGTTCGGAGCATGATCTGGATTTTTTACCTCGTGCCAGTCGCCGCCATGATCGGCGGTGTCGTATCGGTTCTCGGCTTCATCGACAGCATCGAGACCAGCTTCGAAGCATCACGATCGGCGCTGGAACTATGACCGAACGCTATCGGGACTTCGACATCCATTACGAGCCGCCGCCGATCCCTGATCGGAGATGGGACTGGCATTACGTCCACGTCGAGTATTGCGGCGATGGCGATGACCGCTGCGGAGACGCATCCAGTTTGGTCGAGGCCAAGGGCATGATCGATCTCTGGCACGAAGAACAAGCGGAAGATTTCAACCACGATATCGGGGAATAACCAAATGAACCGCACCTTTGAACAACAGCCTGACCGCATCCTCATTGTCGACGTCATCAGAGAGAACCGCGCCCGTCGGGCTGCTTGGTGCTTCCATATGGCCATAGCCGTCGGGTGCCTCGCCTTCTTCCTTGGCTACCTTGGGAAGGTGTTGTGATGAGCAAGGCTGCAGCAACAGACCTGATTATCTCACTGCCGGCTGTGATGACGGCCGAGACCTTCACCAACGATGAGGAGTTCGAAAAGCTCTATTCCGCGGTGAAGGACGCAGTTTCAAAGCATGTCCCGGACACGTCGACCAAGACCGGCCGCGAGGCAACTAAATCCCTCGCCTACAAGGTTACCCGCACCAAGACTGCGCTTGTCGCCCAAGGCAAGAAGCTGACTGAGGAATGGCGCGACCAGACGAAGAAGGTCAATGCCGCCTGTAACACGATCGAGGAACGCCTTGACGCGTTGCGCGATGAGGTTCGCAAGCCCGTCGATGATTGGGAGAAGGCGGAAGAAGATCGCATCCATGCTCATAAGGTCAACCTTGAAGCACTGATTGTCCTTTCAAAGGTCGGGCTCGGTCACACCGTCGCCGAATATCGGGAAATGTTGACCGCTGCCGAGCAGACGCAGCTCGGCGCGACATGGGAAGAGTTCGCCGCACAATCCTCTCTCGCGCGTGAAGATGCGATCGAGACGCTGACCCGGATGTTGAAGATCGCCGAGAAGCAGGAAGCCGATGCGGTCGAACTTGAGAAGCTTCGTGCAAAGGATGCCGAACGCGATGCTGCCGATGCTGAACGCTTGGCTGCAGAGAATACGGCAAAAGCAGAAGCCGAACAGGCGGAAGCCCGAAAAGTCGAAGACGAGCGCATAGCAGGGGAAGCCCGCCAGAAGGCCTTGGATGAAGCCGCCGAGCGTGTAGCGGACGCTGAACGCAAGGCAGCGAAAGCCGACGCGGACGCCAGACAGGCAATCGCCGACGCTGCAGCGAAGGTCGAGGACGATCGCCGCAAGGCAGCCGATGAGCAAGCCGCGGCCGAGGCTGAACAGAAACGCCGAGACGACGACAAGGCGCACCGGAAGACGATCGAGGGCAAGATTATCGCCGAACTGATCGACTGTGCCGGCATCACCGCAGACCAGGCTCAGAACATCGTCATCGCGATCGTCAGCGGCTTGGTTCCCAACGTCACCCTGAAATACTGATCGGAGCGCAGTCACATGACCATGCAATCAATTGGCGACCTCGCCAGCAAGCTTATCAATGACGTCGCCCAGAAGGCAGGGTTCGCTGAACATCCTGACGGCATCTATTTCGGCATGTCAGACACTGTCTATCACACTGACACTGCGTTGGGCTCGACCGGACTTAAAAAGCTCATTGGCAACGCGCCTGACTTTTGGTGGGAGTCAGCAATGAACCCTGCCCGCCCGGACAATGACGACACGCCGGCAAAGATCTTCGGTCGCCAGTTACATCAGTGTGTCCTGGAAGGCGCTGACAAGTTCAAAGCAAGTCACGCGCCTGAACCGACGGCTGATGAATATCCTGGTTGCCTACGAACAATCGATGATCTGCGGGAGTTCCTTGAAAAGGCCGGCTTGCCCAAGTCTGGCAAGAAGGAAGACCTGATCGGACGCGCAAAAACCGTTCCGGACTGCCCTGTTATCTTTGAGGACGTACTCAAAAAGTTTGGGGATTCGGGCAAGACGGCCGTGAAGTTCAAGGACTATGCGAAGATCCTTGCCGCCTCGGCGTTCATCAAGGCGAATAAGACCCTCGCCAATGCATTTGAGGGCGGAATGCCGGAAGTGTCGGTGTTCTGGACCGTAAAAGGGATTCGGTTCAAGGCCCGCTTCGATTACCTCAAGATGAACGCGATCACCGATCTGAAGTCACTTGCCAACATGTACGGCAAAGAGTTCGACAGAGCCTGCCGTGACGCGGTGGCGAGCTATGACTATCTCGTCTCGGCCGAACATTATTCGGAAGGTCGCCGGCAGATGCGCCGGCTGATCTTCGAGGACAGGGTCTTCGGCACTCATGATCCCGAATGGCTGGCGAAGGTTGCCGCCAACGAGGTTTTCGCCTTCGTCTTTGTCTTCTGGTCGAAGGATGGCGCCCCTGTTTCGCATGGCATCAAACTCTCGCCGGGCAATCCGCTGTTCTCCTATGCCCGATCGATGATCCTCAAGGCGATCGACAACTACGTCCGATACATGGCCGAGTTCGGCACTGATGCCGCCTGGGTACCTTCCACACCGCTTGAAGAACTGGACGAGACCGATTTGCCGGTCTGGTACCAGCAGCGCCTCATGACTGGAGCTTGAGACCATGAAACAAGAAATCATTACCGAAGACGGCGAGATCATCGATCAGGATCAGACCAGCCTTGTGATCCAATCCAGCATGGCTGTTCAGTTGATGAAGGGTGAGATCGACCAGCTTGTTTCAACCGCCCGTGCTTATCCGCGTTCACTGAAGAGGGTACAGAGCAACATCCTCTCGATGGCGACATTGGATGAGGAAAGCGCCGAGGAATGCATCTATGCCCTGCCCCGCGGCGGCAAGCCTATCCGCGGTCCTTCGATCCGGTTCGCTGAAATCCTCAAGCAGTCGTATGGCAACTGCCAGTCCGCAGCTCGTGTCGTTCACGTCGACAAGACCGAGAAGTATGTCGAGGCTGAAGGCGTGTTCATCGACCTCGAGACCAATTCGAAGTCAACGGCTCGGGTTCGCCGGCGGATCAGCGCGAAGAACGGTTCGGTGTTGAACGATGACATGATCATCGTGACCGGCAATGCAGCCTGCTCGATCGCGATGCGCAACGCTATCCTGGCCGGTGTGCCGAAACCATTGTGGCGCAAAGCCTACGATATGGTTCAGGCCACCATTACCGGCGATATCACGACTCTGTCGGAGAACCGGGAAAAGGCGTTCAAGGCACTGGCAGCATTCGGCGTGAAGCCGGAGCAAGTCTATGCCAGCCTTGGCGTTGAGGGTGTCGAAGATATCACCGTGGATCACATCGCGACGTTGCGCGGCATGTATTCCGCCCTGAAGAATGGGGAGGCGACGGTCGAGGAAATGTTCTTCGGTACCGTCAAGTCAGGATCCGAACATCAGAAGATCGCCGATCCGCTTTCGGACAAGCCGATAGAGCGCCAGGCAGAGACTTCGACGGCTGCGCAGAGCGATGCCTCGGTCGAGAGCGAAACCCTCGTTGACGGCGCGACAACCCAAAACACAGATGCATCGAAGCTTGCCCCGAGCGGAGATGCTGGAAGCAACGCGGCTTCGATAACCGAGAACGCTGCTTCCACCAACACCGCGAAAGCGGATCAGTCTGGCGACACTTCGGAAACCTCCGCCGGGGTGTCGCCGGACTCTACTGATCATGAGTTCGATGAGACCGAATGGCTGCAGAGCTTTGCCAAGCGGGTCACGGCCGCGATAGGCGACAACATCGATCAACTCGAAACCGTCATAAKTGCCGAACTGGTCGGCGGACTGTCCGAGGACACGGAAGCCCGAGCTGTCGCCATCGTTCGGCTTGCAAAAACCGCATGTGCCGACACGGACAATAAGGCGAACTACCTCAAGATGATCGCGGGTAAGGCCAAGATCGAAGTGAAGGATTTGGTCTGATGGCTGACCGTCCTATCCTATTCAGCGCTCCCATGGTTCAGGCTTTGATCGCCGGTCGCAAAACACAGACTCGCCGGATGTTGAAGCCGCAACCCGAATTGCTGCCAAACGGCACTTGGCACGTTTCCAATTCGGGCGGCGGTATGGTCGGCGTTGAAACGGCTGATATGCCTGCCGTGGCGCCTGACTATGTTCGATATGAGATCGGCGATCGGCTTTGGGTTCGCGAAGCGTGGCGATCTCAGGCTCATTTTGACGGTCAGTCCCCTGCCGAGATTTGTGCCGAGTTCGAAACCGAGTATGGGGCGCCGTCATGCCCGACATTCTATGAGGCCGACAAGCAATGCGATGGTCATTCCGTTGAGCTTTGGCAGCAGAGCCAACCAGGTCGCCTTCGCGCATCCATGCACATGCCTCGCTGCGCATCCCGCCTGACACTGCCGGTGACCGATGTTCGCGTCGAACGCTTGCAGGATATCAGCAGCTCTGACGCGATCGCCGAGGGAATTGTCGAGGATGACGGCAGCGAGCCGGATATCTTCTATTTGCCAGGTTCGTACACAATTTCCGGGGTTAACGCGCCTAAAGGTCGGCTTCCGATCGGTCAGCACAACGACCCTCGGCCAGTTTACCGAGATCTCATCAACAACCTGCATGGCGGAGACCTGTGGTCGACGAACCCTTGGGTTGTCGCTGTCTCCTTCGACGTCATCAAGCAAAACATCGATGAGGTGAAGTGATGGCGCGCACCGTTGCAGAATGGATCGGCAAGACCGATAACACCAAAGCGCCGCCGCGGGTTCGCCAACGCATCTATGACCGGGACAAGGGTTCCTGCCATCTGTGCAAGACCAAGATCAAGATCGGCGAGACGTGGGAAGCCGATCATGTCATCGCCCTGATCAACGGCGGATCGAACACTGAAGGCAATCTCGCGCCGGCGCATTCGCATTGCCATCTGAAGAAAACGGCATTGGACGTGAAGGAAAAGTCCAAGGTCGCCAAGGTCCGGACAAAGCATACCGGCGTGAAGCGACCGAAAGGCGATATCAGGTCGCAGGGCTTCGCCAAGAGTGCCAAGGTTCACGCGCCTAGTTCGAAGTCACTGCCGCCTCGGAGACTGTATCAGGAGCGCACATGATCAACACCGAACTGATTGAACGTTTGCGCGATCTAGCGGCTGACATGCCGGGGACCGTCACTTCTGACGCATTGAATGACGCTGCCAATGCCCTCTCCACCCTCAAACCGGAGGGCGAGCAGATAAGCGGTGAGCGCCGGTTCAAGCTCGGTGACTGCGTGCGCAAGATCAAGGGCTCATCATGGCAAGGCGTAGTCGTAGGCTTCTACAGCACCAAACTGACGCCAGTAGGATACAACGTTGAAAGTGAGCGTGAACCTGGGTCAGTCCAGCTTTATCCTGAAGCTGCCTTGGAGCCGGTGGATAGCGGGGATAAGACGCATGAATAGCGCCCCTGCGCCCGGAACCTACAATGAAGATACGCCCCTGCGGCTTGATATAGCGGCGAGGATAGCATTCCCTGACGGCTCGATCGGTCCGCCCGGATTGCGAAAGGAACGCGATGCAGGGCGCCTTGAAACGGAAATGATCGCCGGGAAAGAATTCGTCACCCTGGCGGCAATCGCAAGGATGAGAGAACTATGTCGCGTAAGTCGAAAGGAGCGCGCATCGAATGGCGCGACGAGAGCAGAAAAGCCGATGGCTCGCTTCGCAACCGCGCAGGCTGGTTCATCCGGGATGGATCAAAGTTCATCAGCACTGGCGGCGGCGAGACGGATCGCGGAAACGCTGAGAAAGCCCTCGCGGCCTACATCGCCGAAAAATACCAGCCATCAAGAGAACGGGGACGTGATTCCGCTGCGATCCTGATTGCGGATGTCGTTTCGGTCTATCTGACAGAAGTCGCGCCGAAACATTCGAACCCGCATGAAACCGCTGCTCGGCTCGACAAGGTTCTCGACTTCTTCGGAGATAAGAAGCTCGACCAGATCAATGGACATCTTTGCCGAGCCTATAACGATTTCCGGCGTGAGAAATGGAACGCCGAAAAACGCCAATTTGTGAAGAACTGGAATGCATCTGTCGAGGCCGAGCTGAAGGCCGGTATCAAGACACGGCGCAAGATAAAGCCCGAATGGGAAGATCAGGACGGCACAGCGGCAACACGGCGCCAGCTTGAAGATCTCCGATCCGCAATCAACTATTACAAAGATGAGGGATACGCGACGGTAGCGCCGACGGTTTGGCTGCCTGAGAAGCCCGGTGCCCGCGACCGCTGGTTGACCCGTGCCGAAGCGGCAGCTCTCATTCGTGCCGCATGGCGCATGACGCAGTCATGGAAGGGGCAGGAGTCGAAGCGACGGACCGGGCGGCACCTTGCGCGGTTCATCCTCATCGGCCTCTATACGGGCACGCGTAGCGCCGCGATATGTGGCGCAGCGATCCGACCAACGATCGGGACCGGCTATGTCGACCTCGATCGAGGTGTGTTCTACCGGCGCGCGCCAGGCACGAAACAGACCAAGAAGCGACAGCCGGCAATTCCGATTCCGCAAAGATTGCTTGTTCACCTGAAGCGMTGGCGCGATATGCCAGCCGATTTGAACGATCCAGAAGGTCCAAAGATTTCACAAAGCTATGTAGTCGAGTGGAACGGAAAACCGGTGACCAGTGTCAAGAAGAGCTTTCGCGCGGCATGCAAGGCTGCCGGGCTTGGCGATGATGTCATGCCCCACATTCTCAGGCACACCGCCGCAACTTGGATGATGCAGGCCGGCGCGGATGTATGGGAAGCGGCCGGGTTCCTTGGCATGACCGTCGAGACGCTGGTAAACACCTATGGGCACCATCATCCCGATCATTTGCAGGAAGCAGCCAACGCGATCTCAAATAGGAATGTGGCGCCCAAACCCAAATCAGATAATGTGACGCCTATCCGCAGGAAAACCGCATAGGAGAATAGCATGGGAAGAAAGGTCATTGGCCCTCGTCTTTGGTTCAGGCCTGACAGGATGCACTCTACGCGCGGCAGATTCGAAGCTGGTAAGTGGATAATCCGCGACGGATCCAAGATGATTAGTACCGGTTGCGGTGCCGAGGAACGCCCACAAGCGGAACTCGCCCTGTCCGAATATATCAACAATGGTGTGGCTGAAGTTCAGTATTTCATATATTTCGTGAGCGCTGCGGCTCCCGGCTTCCCGGTGAAGATCGGCATCTCCCAAGACAGGGTTGCTCGATTCTTTCAGCTTCAGAATGCCCTTCCATATGACGTCGATGTCCTGGCGATCATGCCCACTAAGGATCCGCTATTGGAGCGTAGGCTGCACAAGCGTTTCAAACATCTCAGATTGCGTGGAGAATGGTTCGAACGGTCGCAAGAACTGCTTGACTATATCCAATTGTTGCAGGACAGCGATGAAGCGGCATAGCCATCCACCCCACACATTACCCCACAGAAAAGCCGGAAATAAAGGAGAACAGACGGCTTCGAGCGTGACGCCAATCGCAGTAAAACGGCGGGTTTCCTAGAAGCGCCGACCGTTCGGGACGACGGGGTCGGAGGTTCGAATCCTCTCACTCCGACCAGTGAAAACAGTAGCTGGCTACCTCTTCCAAATCCCACAGCAACGATTGTTCATTTCCGCCTGCGTGGGGTGCGATTGGCTGGTCGTCAACCCTTTGACCTCTTAACCACCTTAAACACCTTAACCTTTAACGTCTCAACTGGACGCGGATCGCCAAGACATGGCCCACTGCGCTGCGGCTTTCAGCACTATTGCCTAACGTGGTTTTTGCGACGTAAGATATCTACGGCTTCGCTGTTCCAGCGTGGGGGCCAAGCAAAATTGTGGAATCGCAAAGGGGGATTGTTGATATGCGAACATTAATTGCTGCTGTGGCGGCATTGTTTATGCTTTCGGCCTGCACGACGACAGAAAAAGATCTCAGTATTGGCACGGTGGCAGGCGCGGCAATCGGCGGAATCGCCGGTGGCGGCAAAGGGGCTTTGATTGGCGCTGGGGCTGGCGCTCTTGGCGGACTGTTGGTTCGAAATCTGCGAAACGGCAACTGTCAATATCGTAACAGCCGCGGTCATATTTATACAGCCCGTTGCAGGTAGTTTCCCGATAACGGGGGTACCTCTCAGCGACGCGACGTCCTGCCTAAACACTTTTCATCAAGACTTTGACGCCCTGCTTCGGTGGGGCGTCGTTCGTTTCACGCAGCCAGTAGTTTGATATTCGCCGCTGATACCGCTTTTTGGTCCGATCAAGCGCATTGTCCTGGCTCTCGTGCCAATGCTTGGTTTTCCTGCAGCCCGCGACGCTAGCTTTATATATTAACTGATATCCATTTTGACATAATATGGATATCAATTAATGTTCATAATATGCCTATTTGCATATCAATGCATTGACTTTTTCTGTGATGATGTGTATCAACTGATATCTTTCTGCACGGATAAGGCAAATAGCATGAGTGTGAAAGACACAGCAAAGCGTCAGTATAAGAAATTGGCCGATACTGCGTTGCGGCAAATAAGTGACCTCCGCGTTCCCCCTGAAGGG
>NZ_JBFUMG010000054.1:0-16092 GCF_054049495.1 Phyllobacterium sp. P5_D12
TCGCGAACCTCATACGCCGTTGGTTTCTGCGCTGTTGCACGAGGCACGCGCATTGGCTCTGAGCATGAATATGGTTTGATAGAAATTTTCTATCGCCCAACGAGACTGAGGTATTGATAATGCCACGCATCTTTGATCTATTTCGGGATGTGGGGAGAAACAAGGGAGGGCGTTGCACGATATGCAAAGCGCAAGTACCGATATCGCCAGCAGAGCGATAGGCATTATCGATCAACTAAAGGGCAAAGAAGGCCCGCTACTTCCGATTATGCACGAGTTGCAGGGCGAGTTCGGCTATGTTCCACCGGAGGCGCTGCCGTTGATTGCGCAGGCCCTCAACATTTCCCGCGCCGAAGTACACGGCGTTTTTACATTTTATCATGATTACCGCGATCATCCTGCTGGCAGGCATGTTCTGAAGCTTTGCCGCGCTGAAGCGTGCCAATCCATGGGCGGCGATGCGCTTGCCGACCGGGCGCGCCAGCTTCTCGGGATTGATTGGCATGGTACGACCACCGATGGTGCGGTGACGCTTGAGCCGGTCTATTGCCTCGGCCTTTGTGCCTGCGCACCTGCCGCGATGCTTGACGACGAGGTGATTGGACGTCTCGACGCCGAGCAGCTCGAGGAAATCGCGGCGGAGGTGCGGCTATGACAATCACTTTTTACGTTCCACGCGATTCCGGCGCCTTGGCGCTTGGCGCCGAGAAAGTCGCCAGAACCTTGCAGGCTGAAATCGACACACGCAACCTCGATGCGCGAATCGTCCGCAATGGCTCGCGCGGCATGTATTGGCTGGAGCCGATGGTCGAGGTCGAAACGCCAAACGGCCGTATCGCCTATGGCCCGGTCAAGGCCTCCGACGTGGCGGCGCTGCTTGACAATGGCATGGCCGAGGGCGGGGTGCATCCTCTCTGGCTCGGCCTCATCGATCATCACCCCTTCCTCGCCAAACAAACACGCCTGACCTTTGCCCGTTGCGGCATTACAGATCCCGTCTCCCTCGAAGATTATCGTGCCCATGATGGCCTAAAAGGTCTGGAAAACGCTCTCAAGCTAACGCCTGCCGAAATCGTGGCCCAGATGACGGAGTCTGGCTTGCGCGGTCGCGGCGGTGCGGGTTTCCCGACTGGTATCAAATGGAAGACGGTTCTCGAAACCACTGGTTCGCAGAAATATATCGTCTGCAACGCCGATGAAGGGGATAGCGGTACTTTTGCCGATCGCATGATCATGGAGGGCGATCCCTTCGTGTTGATCGAGGGCATGACCGTCGCTGGCATCGCCGTCGGCGCAACGAAGGGTTACATCTACACGCGCTCTGAATATCCGCATGCCATCGCTGTCATGAACGAAGCGCTGGAGATCGCTCGTGAGGGCGGCGTGCTTGGTTCTTCTGTGCTTGGGTCGTCCTATGGGTTTGACATTGAAGTCCGCGTCGGGGCGGGGGCTTATGTCTGCGGCGAGGAAACCGCGTTGCTGGAAAGCCTCGAAGGCCGCCGCGGCATTGTTCGCGCCAAGCCACCGCTGCCAGCGCATAAAGGCCTTTTTGGTAAGCCAACCGTCATCAACAATGTCATCTCTCTGGCTTCCGTTCCTGTCATCCTCGATAAAGGCGCTCCCTTCTATAAGGATTTCGGCATGGGTCGTTCCCGAGGCACCATCCCGCTGCAGATCGCCGGCAACGTCAAACATGGCGGGCTCTTCGAAGCTGCCTTTGGTCTCACACTCGGCGAAATCGTCGACGATATCGGTGGCGGCACGGCCACAGGACGTCCGGTCAAAGCTGTGCAGGTCGGTGGCCCGCTCGGCGCCTATTTCCCGCGCGAGCTCTTCGATACGCCCTTTGACTACGAAGCCTTCGCCGCAAAGGATGGCCTCATCGGTCATGCTGGTTTGGTGGTTTTCGATGACAGCGTGGACATGCTGAAGCAGGCGCGTTTCGCCATGGAATTCTGCGCGATTGAATCCTGTGGCAAATGCACCCCCTGCCGCATTGGTTCAACACGCGGTGTCGAAGTCGTCGACCGTCTCTCGGCCAATATCGAGCCTGAAAAGCAGATCGAGGTTTTGACCGACTTGTGCAATACGATGAAGTTTGGCTCGCTCTGCGCGTTGGGCGGTTTCACGCCTTATCCGGTCATGAGCGCACTCACCCATTTTCCTGAAGATTTCCGCCCCGCGCCAATCGCCGTAGCGGCGGAATAGGAGCTGTTTCATGTCTCTCATTGAAGAAATCGACTACGGTACGCCGAAATCTCTTTCCGAAAAGATGATCACGCTGACCATCGATGGCAACGAGGTCACTGTGCCCGAAGGCACTTCGATCATGCGCGCCTCCATGGAAGCCGGTATCAAGGTTCCAAAGCTCTGCGCCACCGATATGGTGGATGCGTTCGGCTCTTGCCGCCTCTGCCTGATCGAGATTGAAGGCCGCAATGGCACGCCAGCCTCCTGCACTACACCAGCAATGGAAGGGCTGGTCGTCCATACGCAGACGCAGCGTCTGAAGAATATCCGCAAAGGCGTCATGGAGCTTTATATCTCCGATCACCCGCTTGATTGCCTTACCTGCGCAGCCAATGGCGATTGCGAACTGCAGGACATGGCAGGTGCGGTTGGCCTTCGCGATGTGCGTTATGGCTATGAGGGCGATAACCACGTTTTCGCCAAGGCAAATGACGTTGCCAATGATCGCTGGATGCCGAAGGATGAGTCTAATCCCTATTTCACCTACGATCCGGCCAAGTGCATCGTCTGCTCGCGCTGCGTGCGTGCCTGCGAGGAAGTGCAGGGAACCTTTGCACTGACCATCGAAGGCCGTGGTTTTTCCAGCCGCGTTTCGCCAGGCATGCATGAAAATTTCGTCGACAGCGAGTGTGTTTCCTGTGGAGCCTGTGTCCAGGCTTGTCCAACCGCAACGTTGACCGAAAAATCCGTCATCGAAATTGGTCAGCCGGAACATTCGAAAGTCACGACCTGCGCCTATTGCGGCGTCGGCTGCTCGTTCAAGGCCGAGATGCGCGGTGAAGAGCTGGTCCGCATGGTGCCCTGGAAGGACGGCAAGGCCAACCGTGGCCATTCCTGCGTCAAGGGTCGCTTTGCTTACGGCTATTCAACCCACAAGGACCGCATTCTCAACCCGATGATCCGCGAGAAGATCTCGGATCCATGGCGCGAAGTCACGTGGGAAGAAGCCTACAAGCACGTTGCCAACGAATTCCGCCGCATCCAGTATCAGTATGGACGCAATTCCATCGGCGGTATCACGTCGTCCCGCTGCACCAATGAAGAGACATATCTTGTCCAGAAACTGGTGCGCGCCGGTTTTGGTAACAACAATGTCGATACTTGTGCCCGCGTTTGCCATTCGCCAACGGGTTATGGCCTCAGAACTACATTCGGTACTTCCGCAGGCACGCAGGATTTCGACAGTGTCGAGCACACCGACGTCGTGATGATTATCGGCGCCAATCCGACCGATGGTCATCCTGTCTTTGCTTCCCGGTTGAAGAAGCGGCTGCGCAAGGGTGCAAAACTGATCGTCGTCGATCCGCGCCGCATCGATCTGGTGCGTTCACCCCATGTGGAAGCTGCACAACACCTGCCCTTGCGTCCCGGTACCAACGTTGCTGTTGTCACCTCGATGGCCCATGTGATTGTTACTGAAGGGCTTTTCAACGAGAAGTTCATCCGCGAACGTTGCGATTGGGACGAGTTCCAGGATTGGGCAGCCTTCGTTTCTTCTCCAGAGCATAGCCCGGAAGCCATCGAACAGCTGTCGGGCGTAAATCCCCAGGCTTTGCGCGAGGCGGCACGGCTTTTCGCAACCGGCGGCAATGGCGCGATCTACTACGGTCTTGGTGTCACAGAGCATAGCCAGGGCTCGACAACGGTTATGGCTATCGCAAACCTCGCCATGGCGACCGGCAATATCGGCCGCAAGGGCGTCGGCGTGAACCCGTTGCGCGGCCAGAACAATGTGCAGGGTTCCTGTGATATGGGTTCCTTCCCGCACGAACTTCCCGGTTACCGTCATATCTCCGATGAATCGACGCGCGATATCTTCGACAAGCTCTGGGGCGTGAAGCTGCAGGACGAACCCGGCCTTCGCATTCCGAATATGCTGGACGCAGCCGTTGATGGCACCTTCAAGGGCATCTACATTCAGGGCGAGGACATCCTTCAGTCGGACCCTGATACCAAGCACGTCGCTGCCGGTCTTGCCGCCATGGAATGCGTCGTCGTGCACGACCTCTTCCTGAATGAGACCGCCAACTACGCCCATGTTTTCCTGCCCGGCTCTACCTTCCTTGAAAAGGATGGCACATTCACCAACGCCGAGCGCCGGATCAATCGCGTGCGCAAGGTTATGAGCCCGCTCAATGGCTACGCCGATTGGGAAGTTAYGCAAAATCTCGCAAATGCCATGGGACTTGGCTGGAGCTACACCCATCCTTCCGAAATCATGGACGAAGTCGCGTTGACGACTCCGAGTTTCGCCGGTGTAACCTACGACCTTCTCGACAAGGAAGGATCGGTTCAATGGCCGTGCAACGAAAAGGCGCCGTTGGGAACGCCCATCATGCATATCGACAGCTTTGCGCGTGGCAAGGGCAAGTTCATCCGAACCGAATATGTCGCGACGGACGAGCGAACCGGACCACGCTTCCCGCTGCTTCTCACGACGGGACGCATCCTCTCGCAATACAATGTCGGGGCGCAGACACGCCGCACGCATAACGTCGTCTGGCACGAAGAGGACCGGCTCGAGATCCACGCCCATGACGCCGAGCAGCGCGGCATTCGTGATGGCGATTGGGTGAAGATCACCAGCCGCGCAGGCGAAACCACCCTGCGCGCGCTGATCACCGATCGCGTATCGCCGGGTGTTGTCTATACGACCTTCCACCATCCGACGACGCAGGCCAATGTGATCACCACCGATTTCTCCGATTGGGCGACCAATTGTCCGGAATACAAGGTCACGGCGGTGCAGGTCGGCGCCTCGAACGGTCCGAGCGACTGGCAGATCGAGTATGACGAGCAGGCGCGCCAGAGCAGGCGGATTGCTCCAGTGCTGGATGCCGCGGAGTAACCATGCCCGAAAAGCGCCCCGCACTGCTTGTCGTTCCGCGCATCACCCGCCGCCGCAAAGGGGCGGGGGAGGTCTACGCGACAGACAGCAGGATGGTGCCCGAAGAAACTCCGGTCGCCTTCAGTTACAACGGCACCACCCATGCGGTTATGATGGCGACGCCAGCCGACATGGAGGATTTCGCTGTCGGCTTCAGCCTGTCAGAGGGCATCATTTCGCAGCTTGGCGAAGTCAGCGAAATCACCGTCGAGGAACATGACGAGGGTGTCGATATCCAGATCGTGCTTGCAGGTGAAGCGGGCCAGGAACTGACGGATCGCCGCCGCCGCATGGCTGGACCTGTCGGCTGCGGCCTTTGCGGCATCGAGTCGATCGAGCAGGCGTTGAAACCCGTTGCTTCGGTCGATAGAGTCAAACTCAAGCTGACGCCGGATGAAATCGCGGACGCGGTCAAGCTGCTCTCGCAGGTTCAGCCGTTGCATAGTGAAACCGGCGCAGTCCACGCCGCCGGATTCTATGTTCCGGGCAAGGGCATCGTTGCAGCGCGCGAAGACGTTGGCCGCCACAATGCGCTGGACAAGCTGTCCGGGGCTCTCTGCCGTTCTGGTGTCAAGGGTAAGACTGGCGCGGTCGTCATTACCAGCCGCGTCTCCATTGAAATGGTGCAAAAAGCGGCGATCGTCGGCGCTCCGATCCTGATCGCCGTATCGGCGCCGACAGCCTTGGCGATCCGAACCGCGCATGCCGCGGGCATGACGCTTGTAGCGCTTGTGCGCGGTGATGAATTCGATGTATTTACTCGCCCAGAGCGCGTCCCCGCCGCTTTGGCCCAGCTGGATACAAAAGCGGCGGATGTGCTTCCCAAGCCGAATCCCGATCCGGCTGCATCGACTCTCGTTCAAAGTCCCACTGTAAGATTGGTGCAATATGGATAGTGAAAGCCACAAATCGACGGCGACAAAGCTCGTCTATATGGCCAACCAGATAGCCACGTTCTTCCATACACAGCCGAAGGATGAGGCGGTGGCAGGTGTTGCTGACCATATCAACCACTTCTGGGAGCCACGCATGCGCGAGCAGTTCTTCGCGATCCTTGAACAAGAGGATAACGGCTTTGATCCGCTGGTGGTAGAAGCTGCAAAACACATCCGCAAGCCTGGGCCGGTTCCGGCCTGATTACCAAGCAGGCGATAGTCTAATTCATATAGCCGCAATATCTAAATCGGTGACCTAAGTGGCCTCTCATTCTTGGTCATTGATTGCCGAATAGCCTGCCTACGACAAGAACAAACGGAAGCCACAGAAGCAGGAATAYGACATAGGGTGCAGAGCGCGTAATATAAGGCTCGTAGTCGGCCTTCGTATTTTTGTCGTCCCTCAGCATTTGCCCCCCTGCAACGTTCGTGTCTTCAGGCCAAAATGTTAATCCGGCCAAGCAACTATGCAGCAAGCGGTGTTGGGCAACAATAGCTCCGCGGTCGTCAAAATTCATTATGAAGCAAGGTGTTACGTCCAATATGCTTTAGGGCCTCGCTGCTCAAAATCATTAGAGTTTTATCAATAAAGTTAATGTTTTCCGAATGCAGTTGTAATCAGTTTGTCTTCTTGATAGGCGAAACAGCAGCATCGCCTACCCTCCGCAAGGTCCCCATGCTTCGTCGATTCATTGGGCAAGAACCCAGTCCGCTCACCGGCATTGCCCTGGCCGCGCTCGGCTATTCACTTTTTGCTATTCAGGACGCGCTGGTGAAGTGGCTGGTGGCAGACTATTCGGTGCCGCAGATACTGTTCATGCGCAGTGTTATCATCGTCATCTTTGCCGCAATCATGGTGCGGCATGAGCGGCATCCGTCGATCCTGAAGAGCCCGCACAAGCGATCGCTCGCTATTCGCGCGGCACTGATGCTCGGCGCATGGCTCTCCTATTATTCCGCGGCGCGCCACCTTGGGCTTGCGGAAATCACCACCATGTATTTCTCCGCGCCGGTGATGGTTGTCATCCTCTCGATCTTTGTTCTGAAGGAGAAGGTGGGACTGGTTCGCTGGATCGCGTCCATCGCGGGATTCGTGGGGGTGATCCTCGCAGCAAATCCGGCGGAAACACCCGATCTCGTGCCAGCGGGAATGGTACTGTTTGCCGGTTTTTGCTGGGCGTGGAGCGTCATTCTCGTGCGCCTCGTCAGCCGTAGCGAAAGCACCTTCAACCAGATGATGGCAACGAGTTTCCTTTTCGCCGTTGTCTGTGGGGCGATGCTTCCATGGTTATGGAAAACRCCGAATTTCAACGGCTGGATGTTGATGATCAGCCTTGGCCTGGTGGGCTCAGCCGGACAATATTTCCTCTATGAAGGGTTCCGCTACGCCCCGGCGTCGGCTCTTGCGCCCATCGAGTATAGCGGTCTCATCTGGGCGTTTCTTTACGGTTATCTCATCTGGCATGAGGTGCCGCAAATAAACGTCTTCCTTGGCGCAATCCTCATCGTGGCCTCAAGCCTCTCCCTCGTCTGGTGGGAACGGCGCATGGCAATGGTGGCACGACGTTTGACTGTGTAGCTGCGCTATTGCCTGCATACGGCGCGCGGATCGAATGGCAGATCGGCCAGCTGATCGAGGTCCATGGCCTGTAATGTCGGGTGCGCAAGTGGATCCCTTTGCCAGCTGGACTCAGCATCTCCGGACTCGATTTGCCCGCCGCAGAACCGTGCTATCTGGGCTCGGAGCAGAAAGAAAATCTTCATCGCCTGACTCCCTTGTGTTCAAATATGCGCTATTCTGTTCAGGATACGCGATATTTGCAATCCAGATTGGCGAGACCTTCGTAAAGAAAATCTTCATGAAGAATTTAAACAAGGTCCATCTCAACGGTTTAAAGGCACTAGAGGCGATCGGACGTTTGGGTTCACTGCCGAAGGCCGCGGAGGAACTCGGCGTATCGGTCAGCGCGGTCAGCCAGCAATTGATCCGCACCGAGGGCCAGGTTGGACGCGCCATCTTTGAACGAACGCGCGGCGGGCTGGTGGCGACGCCATTTGGCAAAGGCTTTCTTGCCCGGCTGGAGGAGGGCTTTCAGTCACTGTCAAAGGCCGTCGCAATGGCCGATGGGACCGATCAGACTCTGATGCTTTCCGTCGCTCCCACGTTCGCCTCGAAATGGCTCGTTCCACGCCTTGGCCGTTTGCGCAGTGCCCATCCGGATCTCAAAATCCGCATCGATCCTTCACCGGGCATCGTCGATCTGAAAAGTTCGGACATCGATCTCGCCATCCGGCTTGGAAAGGGCGATTGGCGGGATGGCGCTCAGGAACGGCTTCTGCCGCAAAGGATGTTTCCGGTTTGCACGCGGAATGTGGCTCTCAGGTTGAAACGACCTGCCGACATCTTCAATCAGCCGATCATCTGTTATGACAATCCGATGTTCAGCTGGGATGATTGGCAGGCTGCGGCTGGTCTCGAAGGACCGCTGCCTTTCGATGGGACAACTTTTTCCGATCCATGGCTTGGCCTTGAAGCCGCGATCAGCGGGCAGGGCATCATGCTCGCCTGGGACCTGTTTGTTGAAGATGCCTTGGCGGACGGCAGGCTGGTTGCGCCTTTCCCCACACGCGTACCGTCTTCCGTGGGTTATTGGTTAATCACACCAAATAACCGCAAACCAAGCCAACAGACGCTGCACTTCCAACGTTGGATTCGTAGCGAAATCGAGCGGGAGAATGCAACTGGATCGCATGATCTGTTGACAAGTTATACCGAAGTTTGAACAGTGCCCCCACACCAAAATAGTGGCAGTGGGAGGACTTTATGTCTCTGCGTTCGGTCATCGGCTTTTCGGCCTTCCTTGTCACTCTTTTCACTCTTTCCGCGCCGGTTGGCGCGGCGGAAATGAATCGCGATGTCGTTACGACGAAGGACGGCGATTATTTCGGTTTTGACCYGCGTACGGAACAGGATGTCACCCAGGATCAGTGCGAGCTGGTCTGTCTCGCCGACCAGTCCTGCAAGGCATTCACCTACAACCCTAAGGTGAAGTGGTGTTTTCTCAAATCGGATTTCAATCAGCTGAAATCGGCGCCGGGTTCTATTGCTGGCAAGGTTGTCGAGACCGCCGATGAGCCCGATATCGGCGCGCCGCCAAAATTGCAATTCGTGTCCGATCAACTCGCGCAGGATGCACGGCAGGTCAAGGCAAGCCTGAACCTCACCGACGATCAGAAGGCGTTAGGTGCCGATGGTCTCGTCGCGGCCGGACGCACCGAGGTTGCCAAGGGTAATATCGAGAACGCTCTCAAAGCATTCAGAGGCGCATTGGCAGTTACACCCGACAATGGCCCGCTCTGGATCGAGACGGCACGTGCGGCGAACCGCGCCGAGAAAAATACCTATATCGCCGGACAGGCGGCGCTAGCCGCGCTCAACGGTTATCAGTTGACGCGAACGACGCAAAGCCGCGCAGATGCGCTGGCAGTGCTCGGCGATGCGCTGCAAAATTCCGAAAACTATCGCGCCTCGCTCGAAGCGTACAAAGCCAGTCTTGCCCTCGTCAACGCCAAGCCGGTTGAGGCGGCCTATCTGGATCTCAGGTCGCGGCAGGGCTTCCGCGTCACCAATCATACGATCGACGCGGATAGCGTTAACCCTCGCGCATGCGTCCAGTTCTCGGATCCGTTGGTGAAAATGGGCACGGACTATACGCCGTTCGTGACATTGAACGGAGCTGCCCCGAAAGCACTGGAGGCCAAGGGCAGCGAGATCTGTGTTGAAGGCCTTGAACATGGCCAGCGCTACAAGCTCGCCMTGCGTCCTGGGCTGCCATCGGCGGTGGGCGAATCCCTCGAAGCGCCCGTCGATCTTGATATCTACATCAAGGACCGCTCCGCCATGGTGCGCTTTACCGGCGACAGCTTCGTGCTGCCGAGCACCGCGCGTCGCGGCATTCCAATCGTTTCGGTCAATACGACCAGCGCCAATCTCAAGCTCTATCGCATCGGTGATCGAGGGCTTGCCCCGCTTCTGACCAGTTCGCAATTCCTGACGCAGATGGATGGCTACAGCGCCCAGCGTCTGCAGGACGAATCGGGTGAGCTTGTCTGGCAGGGCACGATCGATCTTCAGTCCGAACTCAACAAGGATGTCGTCACCAGTTTCCCAGTCGATGAAGCCTTGCCGCAACGCAAGCCGGGCGTTTATGTCCTGACTGCCGTCTCGCCTGATGCAAAGAGCAATGAATGGGATGCCCAGGCGACCCAGTGGTTCGTCGTCTCCGATATCGGCCTCACCACCTATGCCGGCAATGACGGGCTCAATGTTTTTGCTCGCTCGCTTGCCTCGGCGCAGCCGCTCATCGGTGTCGAGCTTCAGCTTCTTGCCAAGAACAACGAGATACTTGGTACTGCGGTCACCGATACCGAAGGCCGCGCTACATTTACAGCCGGGCTGATGCGTGGCACTGCAGCTACCGCTCCTGCAGTCATCACCGCCAAGAATGGCGATGCGGACTATGTTTTCCTCGACATGACCCGGGCGGGCTTTGATCTTTCGGATCGTGGCGTCACCGGCCGTCCCGCGCCGGATGCCATCGATATTCTGGCTTGGACCGAACGCGGTATTTATCGCGCCGGCGAAACGGTGCATGCGTCCGCACTCGCCCGGGATAACGCCGCCAATGCCGTCGAAAAACTGCCGCTGACATTTGTGTTCAAGCGGCCGGACGGCGTGGAGGATCGCCGTATGGTCAGTGACGGCGCAAATCTCGGCGGGCATACACTTGATCTGGAGTTGCAAGCCAACTCCATGCGCGGCACCTGGACGATGCAGATATTTACCGATCCGAAAGAGTCGCCAATTGCAGAAAAGCAATTCTTGGTTGAGGATTTCGTGCCAGACCGGGTTGAGTTCGATCTGACCAGCGACGCCAAATTCATCGAAATCGGCAAGCCGACACCAGTCAAGGTCGACGGGCGCTTTCTCTATGGCGCTCCCGCTGCAGGGCTGGAACTTGAAGKCGAAGTCGCGGTGAAGCCGACACATGAAAGCGCTGATTTCAAGGGTTATCTCTTTGGGCTCGCCGATGAGGAGGCGAGTGAAAATACGAGCATGTCGCTCGAAGATTTGCAGCCACTGGACGAGAACGGCAAGGCGACGTTCGATGTATCGGTGGCAGATGCTCCGTCCACCACGCAGCTTCTCAACGCTAATGTGGTCGTTCGCATGCAGGAAGCAGGCGGCCGTGCCGTAGAGCGTACATTGACGCTGCCGGTCAAGCAGCAAGGCTCGATGATCGGCATCAAGCCGGAGTTCTCCGGTGCTCTCGCCGAAAACTCCGTTGGCAAATTTCATGTCATTGCCGTCGATGAGAATGGCCAGAAACAGGCCATGCAGGGGCTCCAGTGGAAACTCATCAACGTTGAGCGCAACTATCAGTGGTACCGCGATGGCAGTTCATGGAAATACGAGCCGATCCTTTCGACCAAGCAAGTTGCGAATGGGGTGATCGACACAACGGCGGATGGCGCTGATATTTCGGTCCCGGTTACCTGGGGTCAGTTCCGTCTGGAGGTGGAAACCGCCGCTGCTGATGGCCCCGCCTCAAGCGTTGAATTCGATGCCGGCTACTATGTTGCAACCACTTCCACCGAAAYGCCTGACGGTCTCCAGATCGCTCTCGACAAGGAAAACTATGCCCCCGGTGAAACGGCGAAATTGAAGGTCTCGCCACGTTTTGCCGGCGAACTGCTGGTGACCGTCGGTGCGGAGAACTTGCTGGTGACGAAGCGCGCCAGCATTCCGGCCGAGGGTGGCGAAGTCGATATTCCTGTTACCGCTGACTGGGGTGCGGGGGCTTACGTCACGGCCACGTTGTTTCGTCCGGGTGACGCGCAGGAAACCCATATGCCGATGCGCGCCATCGGCGTCAAATGGCTCAACGTCAATCCGGGCGATCGCAAGCTCGCCGTAAAGCTGGATACGCCGCCGAAGACCGAACCGCGCAAGCCGATGAACATTGCACTTGAGGTTACTGGCGCCGGTGCGAACGAGGGCGCTTTCGTCACCGTGGCTGCAGTGGACGTCGGTATTCTCAATCTTACCCGTTATGAAGCACCGAATCCGGACGGCTGGTATTTCGGCCAGCGCCAGCTCGGTCTCGAGATTCGCGACCTTTACGGCCGCCTGATCGATGGCTCGCAGGGTGCAACGGGCAAGCTGCGCACTGGTGGCGATGGTGCGCAGATGCCGATGCAAGGCAGCCCACCCACCGAAAAGCTGATCGCCTTCTTCTCCGGGCCGGTCAAGCTGGACGCACAGGGTAAGGCCAGTGTCAGCTTCGATATTCCGCAGTTCAATGGCACGGCGCGTGTCATGGCAGTCGCGTGGTCGAAATCGGGTGTCGGCCATGCCACCTCCGACGTGGTCATTCGTGATCCCGTGGTCGTCACGGCGAGCTTGCCAAAATTCCTTGCCCCTGGCGATAAGGCCGCGTTGCGGCTCGATATCGCCAATACCGACGCGCCGGCAGGCGACTATCAGGTGCAGGTCACCAGCAATCCTGCGGTGACGGTCGATCAACCGGCCGCGTCACAAACCATCAATCTGGCTGCGGGTGGTAAGGCAAACCTTACCTTGCCACTGACGGGTAATCAGCCCGGCGACGGGGTCGTGTCGGTCAAGTTGTCGAATGCAGCTGGTCTCTCGCTCGAGCAGACCTTGAATGTCCCCGTCCGGCCGGCGACCCTGCCGATGACTGTGCGCAGGCCGATCAAGCTTGGGCCCAACAGCAGCCTCAAGGTAGACAGCGAATTGCTGGCTGGCAGCGTCTTGCAGGGGGCCTCGGTTAGCCTCAATGTCACCCGCTCTGCCGCCTTCGATATTCCGGCCTTGCTGATGACGCTGGATCGCTACCCCTATGGTTGTGCCGAACAGACGACCAGCCGAGCCCTGCCACTGCTCTATATGAGCGATCTCGCCAGGCAGTCTGGAATTGCCGACGACGGCGAAGTGCAGAAACGCGTGCAGGAAGCGATCTACCGTGTCCTGTCGTATCAATCCTCTGCAGGTAGCTTCGGCCTGTGGGCTCCGGGTTCGGGCGACCTCTGGCTAGATGCCTATGTCACGGACTTCCTCACCCGTGCTCGCGAACAGAAATACAACGTCCCGGAACAGGCTCTCGTACAGGCGCTTGAAAACCTGCAAAACTCGCTGAGCTATGATGTGAACGTCAAGGATCAGGGCAATGAGATTGCCTATGCGCTCTACGTTCTGGCGCGTAACCGCAAGGCGGCCATTAGTGATCTGCGTTATTACGCAGAYACGAAATTCGGCGAGTTCCCGACGCCGTTGTCACGCGCGCATCTTGCGGCCGCCTTGTCGCTTTATGGCGATGCCCAGCGTTCGCAAAGCATTTTCACCAATGCCCTGCAACAGGCGACCACCGTGACCAATGTCAGCTTGGTCCGTTCGGACTACGGCTCCTCGCTGCGGGACGATGCCGCTGTTCTGGCGCTTGCTGCCGAGAGCCGGCCGGTCCCGCCCATCATCCCGCAACTGTCGAAGATCGTTGCCAACGAATGGGAACACAAGACCTATACGAGCACGCAGGAGCAAACATGGATGCTGCTTGCGGCGCGTGCTGTTCAAGATGGCGACAGGGATCTGCAGCTCGACATCAATGGCGCTGCCCATAGCGGAGGCTATGCGGCGCGATTGACCGGCGATGAACTTCTTGCCCAACCGGTGACCATCACCAATGCGACCGCCGAACCCGTGTCGGGAGTGGTGACGACGGTGGCATCTCCGTCGCAGCCGCTGCCTGCCGGCGGCGATGGTTTCAACATCGAGCGCACCTATTACACGCTCGATGGCAAGGAGGCCAATGTCAGCCAGGCCAAGCAGAACGAGCGCTATGTGGTTGTTCTGAAAGTGACCGAGAACAACAACTGGCCGTCGCGTGTGCTGATCACCGATCTTTTGCCTGCCGGTTTCGAGATCGACAATCCCGGTCTCGTTAACAGCGCCAGCCTGTCGAATTTCGACTGGATCGGCGAAGTGGAGGCAGCGCACACGGAGTTCCGCAGCGATCGTTTCGTCGCCGCCTTTGACCGGGCGACGGGGGACAATGGCGAAATCACGCTGGCCTATGTAGTCCGCGCGGTAACACCCGGCACCTATGACCATCCGGCGGCCAACGTCGAGGACATGTATCGTCCGCAGTTCTCCGCGCGTACGGCAACCGGTCGCATGGAGGTCGTCGCAGCACAATAATGTGGTCCACACGCAAACTCTGCATGGGTGTCTCGGCCAATCTTGTGCTGGCTACGGTGCTTGCGTTTGGCCTCGACCTGGCCGACCGTGCCTTTCCACCGCCCTTGGAAACGGCGAGGGAGGTGTCGACTGAAGTCCTTGATGCGGATGGGCAGTTGCTGCGCGCCTTCGCGACCTCCGAAGGCCGCTGGCGGCTCGGCACGACAGCAAAGGATGTCGATCCGCAATTCGTTCGTATGCTCATCGCCTATGAGGATCAGCGCTTCTGGCAGCACCGGGGCATCGACCCCGTAGCGCTTGCGCGTGCCGCCGTGCAGCTTGTCAGCAATGGCCGGATTGTATCCGGCGCCTCGACGCTGTCCATGCAGGTTGCCCGGCTGATTGAGCCGCGCGAAGGCAGATCATTCACGGCGAAGCTTCAGCAGCTGGCCCGCGCCCTGCAAATCGAGCGTCGTTTGAGCAAGGCCGAAATCCTCGACCTCTATCTGTCACTCGCGCCCTATGGCGGCAATCTCGAAGGGGTGCGCGCCGCAAGTCTTGCCTATTTTGGCAAGGAGCCGCGTCGCTTGACTGTCGCGCAGTCCGCTCTGCTCGTCGCTTTGCCGCAATTGCCGGAAAGACGCAGGCCCGACCGCAACCTCGCTCTGGCCGAAGCGGCGCGTGGGCGCGTTCTACACCGAATGGCAGTCGAGAAAGTTGTGGGTGAGGGCGAAGCCGAGCGGGCCGGTCTTGCACCAATTCCATCGCGGCGTTTGCAATTGCCAACCTATGCAGCACATTTGGCGGAGGCCGCCCAGCGCAAGGAGCCGTCAGTCAGACGGCATCTGACAACGCTGCACCGGCCGATCCAGCAGGGATTGGAGGCGGTCGCCAGAGACGCAGCGGGCAAGCTCGGTCCCAAGGTGTCGGTTGCCATGATCATGGCGGACGTGCGCACCGGGGAGATCGTCGGCGAGGTCGGATCGGCGGATTATTTCGATGCAAGCCGCTCGGGATGGATCGACATGACCCGGATTAATCGCTCGCCGGGTTCGACGCTCAAGCCGTTCATATACGGACTGGCCTTCGAGGATGGCCTGGTCAGCCAGGAAACCATCATCGAGGATCGGCCCGCCGACTTCTTCGGCTACCGGCCACGCAATTTCGATATGAGCTATCAGGGCGATGTCAGCATCCGCCAGGCGTTGCAATTGTCGCTGAACGTTCCGGCGGTCCGTTTGCTCGACGCCGTCGGTCCGGCGCGGCTGATGATGCGGTTCCGCCGCTCGGAAGTCCGGCCGGTGTTACCGCCGAATGAAACACCGGGCCTCGCCATTGGTCTTGGCGGTGTGGGCATTACGCTCAAGGACCTCGTTCAGCTCTATGCCGGCCTTGCTAATCGCGGCAGGCCAATGCAACTCGGCGATGGAATTCAGGACAAACCCGGCTCGATCGAGGGCGAGCCGCTGCTTGAACCGGTGGCGGCGTGGAACGTTGCGGATATTCTCTCCGGTGTCATGCCGCCCCTCGGATCAGGTCAACGCGGCATCGCCTACAAGACTGGCACAAGCTATGGGTATCGCGATGCATGGTCGGTCGGTTTCGATGGCAATTATGTTCTCGGCGTCTGGGTTGGCCGGCCAGACAATGGCGCAGTGCCGGGGCTGACTGGCTTCGGCTCGGCCGCGCCGATCCTGTTCGAAGGTTTCGCGAAATCCGGCGTTGCCATTACGCCTCTGCAGCCCGCTCCAGCTGGCGCTACC
>NZ_JBFUMG010000055.1:0-16033 GCF_054049495.1 Phyllobacterium sp. P5_D12
GGTCAGTGGAAAACGCGTTCGGCACGATGCGCGGCTGCTCCAGCGGGTTGCTTGAGCGAATGTGGATCGAACCCGTACTCGTCGGACGGCAGTTCGAAAGCCCGATGGAAAAGCCCGGCCACGGGTCGGGCGTCAGTATCGGCCGTTCGCCATTCTTGGGGACCAGCGTTGAAAAAGCCTGGAAGTAGAGCTGCATGTTGGCGCGCTTGCGCGATGGGTCGCTACGAAAAAAGCCGCCGCCCTGGTTCATGCTGATTGACAGGGGTCCGCTCCGCAGCAGCAGGTATTCCATGCCCGCAAGCGTCTTTCCCCACCATGGTCGCAACATCTGGTTGAGCGATGGAACATTGGCCCGGTAGGTGTAGTTGATGCCGAGATGGTCTGCCAGATTTTCGCCCACCTGGGCGTTGTCGTGTACCACAGCAACGCCAAGATCGCGCAGCCGGGTGGCATCGCCGATACCCGACAGCTCCAGGAGCTGCGGTGTATTGATCGTGCCGCCGCAGAGTACGACCTCGCGGCCAGCCATGACAGTTTCGCTCTTGCCGTGGCGGGTGAATTCGACACCAGAGGCGCGCTTTCCTTCGAAAAGAATGCGCGTCACCATCGCCTGCGTGATGACAGTGACGTTGCGCCGCTTCATCGCGGGTCGCAAGAAAGCCCGCGCCGCGGACATTCGCCTTCCGCCTTTCGTAGTCAATTGAAAAGGTCCGACGCCTTCCTGGCGCGCGCCATTGAAATCAGGGTTATAGGCAAGTCCGGCTTCCTGCGCCGCCTTGATCAGCTGATGGGCAAGCGGATGAAACAGCTTTAAGCAGTCGCTGACATGCAGCGGCCCACCCTTGCCAAGGCTCTGTGTTGGCCCGTCATGATCCTCAAGCGAGCGGAATACCGGCAGAACGTCGGCGTAGCCCCAGCCCGGATTGCCCCTGTCGCGCCACTCGTCAAAGTCTTCGGGTGCGCCGCGAACATAGACCATGGCATTGATCGAACTCGATCCGCCAAGCACCTTGCCGCGCGGCCAGTAGTCGGCATTGCCATCAAGGCCAGGATCAGATTCCGCGCGGTACATCCAGTTGACGGATTTGTCGTAAAACGTCTTGCCATAGCCGAGCGGCATGGTCACGAAGAAGCGCCGGTCCGAGCCGCCGGCTTCCAGCACCAGCACGGAATGTCGTCCACTTGCTGAAAGTCGCTCCGCGACGACCGATCCGGCCGATCCTGATCCGACGATGATGAAATCAAAGGAGCGCATGCATGCCATTTCCAAATGCGTTATTGCATGCGTTCAGGATATCCGGCTTCGACTCCTTAAACCCAAACGGCTTTCCGCCATGGCCTATGGAAATTGCGACAGATGGTCCTTTCCTACGTTCCGCTCACCGCTGCGTTGAAGTTCTCGAAAAACTGCGTGGCAAGTTTTTTGGAGGTCGAGGCAATCAACCGGCTGCCGAGTTGAGCGATTTTGCCACCGACATCCGCATTGACCACGTAGGCCAGCACAGTTTCGGCGCCCTCGTCCGTCAAGGTGACATCGGCTCCGCCCTTCGCAAATCCGGCAACCCCGCCCTTGCCTTCGCCGGAGATCGTATAGGAGGAGGGCGGGTTGAGGTTCGTCAGCTCCACTTTGCCGCTGAAGCGTGCCTTCACGGGTCCCATCTTTACGCCGACGATGGCTTCGAGCTCCGTATCCGAGATTTTCTCAAGGCTCTCGCATCCGGGTATGCACGCCCTCAATATTTCCGGATCGTTCAAGGCTTTCCAGACAGTGTCGCGCGATGCGGCAATGCGTTCTTCTCCGGTCAAGTCCATGCTCAGCCCTCCCTTTTGGAGCAAATTAGAATACTATTCAGGCAAGTAGAAGCGTTCGAAGCGCCGCAGTTCCGCCAGCATTTGCGGCACAGACTTACCGTATTATGGAAAGACCGGGATTCTTCCTCCGGTTGATTGAACTAAAACCATTCCGGTGGCAGTTTGCCCACCATCAAGCGTGATTTCAGGAGACAGACATGGCGTCAGGACAAGCGAACGACCTCAAGCGGCAGGTGTTGGCATTGAAAGCACATTGGAAAAAGGGTGCGCCGAAGGACATGCGCGCGACCTTCGCCGATGACCCCAAGCGCTTTTCCCGCTATTCACTCCAGCTCGATGATTTGCTCCTCGACTGGTCGAAATGCCTCGTAGACGACGAAGCGCTGTCGCTGCTTGGCGAACTGGCCAAGGTTGCCAAGGTCGAAGAGCGTCGCGACGCAATGTTTGCCGGCAAACCAATCAACAATACGGAAGGCCGCGCAGTGCTGCACATTGCATTGCGCAACCGCTCCGGCAAGCCGATCAAGGTCGATGGCGAAGATGTCATGCCCGGCGTCAAGGAGGTGCTCGATCGCATGGCCGCCTTCGCCAACGGTCTGCGTTCCGGCGAAATCAAGGGTGCGAAGAACAAGCCGATCACTGACATCGTCAATATAGGCATCGGCGGTTCCGATCTCGGCCCGGCCATKGCCACGCTTGCCATGTCGCCCTACCATGACGGGCCCAGAGCGCATTTCGTCTCCAATATCGATGGCGCTCATATCGCCGACACGCTTGCCGGTCTCGATCCGGCGACAACGCTGATCATCATCGCCTCGAAAACCTTCACCACCATCGAGACCATGACCAACGCCAAGGCGGCGCGCAAATGGATCGCCGATGCGCTGGGCGAGAAGGCAGTTGGCAAGCATTTCGCCGCTGTTTCCACCGCGCTCGACAAGGTCGACGCCTTTGGTATTCCCGCAGACCGCATTTTCGGTTTCTGGGATTGGGTGGGCGGTCGCTATTCCATCTGGTCGGCGATCGGTCTTCCGCTGATGATCGCCATCGGACCGGAGAATYTCGACCGCTTTCTCGATGGCGCCCATGCCATGGACGAGCACTTCCGCAAAACTCCGCTGAAGAAAAACCTGCCGATGATGCTGGGCCTGATCGGCTACTGGCATCGCGCCATTTCCGGCTACACCAGCCGCGCCGTAATCCCTTACGACCAGCGGCTGGCCCGGTTGCCTGCTTATTTGCAGCAGCTCGACATGGAATCGAATGGCAAAGGCGTCACCATCGACGGCAAACCGGTTACCGGACCGACCGGACCCGTCGTCTGGGGCGAGCCCGGAACAAACGGCCAGCATGCGTTCTTCCAGCTTCTGCACCAAGGTACAGATACAATTCCAGTAGAATTCATCGTTGCGGCCAAGGGTCATGAGCCGCAGCTCGACAACCAGCACGAAATGCTGCTCGCAAACTGCCTCGCCCAATCGGAAGCACTCATGCGCGGCCGCACGTTGGACGAAGCCAAGGCGCAACTCGCGGCAAAGAACCTTCCCAAGTCTGAGGTGAACCGCATTGCGCCGCACAGGGTTTTCACCGGCAACCGCCCGTCGATTACCATTATCCATGACATTCTCGACCCCTATACGCTTGGACGCCTCATTGCCCTTTACGAGCACCGCGTGTTCGTGGAGGCGCAGCTTTACGGCATCAATGCCTTCGATCAGTGGGGTGTCGAGCTTGGCAAGGAACTTGCGACGGAACTTCTGCCGGTAGTCTCCGGTGAGGTAAAGCCGAACGACAAGGACGCTTCCACGCAAGGTCTTGTCGCGCACCTGCGCAAGCGCCGCGGCAAATAGAGCTAAAGTCAGACGAAATAATCGGAAAAGAATGATGAAAACGGAAATGATCACGCTGCCTGGCGATGTGCCCGGCAACTCAATCGAACTGCGCGTCCTGCGCTTTGAGGGCGGAAACAACGAAGCCGTGAGCGCTTATTTGCAATCGTCGCTGCATGGTTCGGAATTGCCGGGCCAGGCGGCATTGCATTTCCTCATTCCGATGCTTGAGACGGCCGAGAGGGAAGGCCGCGTTGCCGGCAGTATCACCGTCGTTCCGCAGGCCAATCCGATCGGCTCGGCGCAATGGCAGGCGCATCAGCATCTCGGCCGTTTCGACTATTTTTCCGGTGTCAATTTCAACCGTTCATTCCCGCTGCTCGTATCGTTCGATACCACTGGGCTCCCCGCCATCGATGCACCGAAATCTCTGGCAGAACGGTTGAAGGCGCAGCTCTTGCGTTTGGCGTTGCCGCACCAAATCGTGCTTGACCTCCACTGTGACGACGAGAGCGAGAACTACCTTTATATCCATCAGGCATTCTTGCCGGAAATGTACGATCTCGCTTCCGCGCTTGGTTCGACCGCCATCCTCTCATGGGATAGCACGGCCGATGCCGCCTTCGAGGAGGCGTGTGCGCATCCGGCATTGCATCTGTCCGAGCAAGAACGAAAGGCCCGCGCGGTTACCACCGTCGAGTTTCGCGGCCTGAACGATGTCGATATCGAAACCGGCAAACACGACGCCGAAGGCCTGTACAGGTTCCTGGTCCATCGCGGCGTGATCATCGACGACAGCGTCAAGCTGAAGGTCGATTTCAGTGGACCGGTGACGCCACTCGAAAATGTCGAGATGATCCGCGCGCCGCAGGGCGGGATGATTCTGTTCCACGTCGATATCGGCACCGAGGTCGAAGCCGGCGCCAAGCTCGTGACGGTCGTGACTGTCCCGGGTGATCCAAGCGGCGACATCACGCTGACCGCACCGCAGGCAGGGCGGGTTCTCACGCGCCGTAGCCACCGTTATACCCGTCGCGGTGATGATCTGTTGAAACTCCTCGGCGGCAAGCGTTCGGAAAACGCCCGGCCGGGATCACTGGAAGCCTGATGCCAACCGAGCAATCGACAAAGATCCGCGGCATCCTCTTCGACAAGGATGGCACGCTCGTCGATTTCAACCGCACCTGGTTCGGAATCACCATGGAACTGGCGCATAAGGCAGCCGATGGTGATGAGGCACGGGCGCGGGCACTGGTCGAAGCGGGCGGTTATGATTGGGAGATGGAAAAGTTTCGTGGCGGCTCGGTCATCGCCGCGGGAACTGTCAACGACATTGTCGATCTGTGGCATCCCGAATTGACGCTTGAGGAAAAGCGCGAGCGCATCACGGCCTACAACGCCTATGCCGTGCAAGAAGGTTCGCGCCGTGCCATCGGCATCGAAGGTTTGCACGCGACGCTAGAAGCGCTGGTCGCGCAAGGATTTGTCCTTGGCATCGCCACCAACGACTCGGAAGCCGGTGCGCGCGCAACGGCGGAAGCGCTCGGCCTGACCGCATTGTTCAGCGTGATTATCGGTTATGATTCCGTGGCGCGCGCCAAGCCCCATGCGGACCAGCTGCATTTATTTGCGGCCAAGACCGACCTTGAGCCAAATTCTATCGCCATGGTCGGCGACAACGCCCACGATCTGGAGATGGCCCATGCAGCCGGCGCCGGCCTTGCCATCGGCGTCCTGTCAGGCAACAGCACGCTGGATGACCTTGCGCATCTCAGCGACGCCATCCTGGGTTCCATCGCCGAATTGCCGCAGTTTCTGGAAAAGCGTGCTCAATCTTGATTTAGAGCATCCACCTATCCGTCATCCTCGGGCTTGACCCGAGGACCCACGATTTATGTGTGCCGAGATGGCATTGTTGTATACTTCCATCTTGGTATGGGTCCTCGGGTCAAGCCCGAGGATGACGGATAGGTGCTCAAAACCCTCCGATTGCTATGATGACAATGATTTGAGTGCCTGTTACGGATCGCGGTGCTATCAATCCTTCGCATTGTAAGACCTAAAGCGAGGACAGCATGGACAGTCAGGGTTTGGCGATTGATATAGGTGACGTCGAGGCCGCCGCAGCGAGGCTCAAAGGCCAGATTGTGTCGACGCGGCTTGTAGAATCCGAAGCCCTGAACGCAAAGTACAAGGCGCGTATACTGTTCAAGCCGGAATGTCTGCAACGCACAGGCTCTTTCAAATTCCGCGGCGCTTACAACCGTATCAGCCAGTTCACCGGGGACGAGCACAAGCGCGGCATCATCGCCTACTCCTCGGGCAATCACGCCCAAGGCGTTGCCAGCTCAGCCAAGCTATTCGGCATTCATGCCACCATCATCATGCCGCTTGATGCTCCGCAGACAAAGGTCGCCAACACGCGCTCCTATGGCGCGGAAGTCGTGTTTTACGACCGCTATAATCAAACGCGCGATGAAGTCGCCGCACCCTATATCGAGGAGCGCGGCATGATCCTTGTTCCACCATATGACGATCCTTCCATCATGGCGGGGCAGGGAACGATCGGCCTCGAACTTGTGGCCGATGCCAATGAGCGCGGGCTGACACTCGACGAATTGTTCGTACCGAGCGGCGGCGGTGGTCTTATCAGCGGCATTTCCGTGGCGGTGAAGGCTAGTTCTCCCGGGACGCGCATATGGGGCGTCGAGCCGGAAAATTTCGATGATCTGCGCCGTTCGCTGATCGCAGGTCAGCCGGTCGCCAATGAACCCGGTCATCGTTCGATCTGCGATGCGATCCTGACGCCGCAACCGGGAAATCTCACCTTCCCGGTCAACCAGCGCAACCTCGCCGGCGCCATCGCGGTCACCGATGACGCCGTGAAGGCCGCGATGCGCGATGCAGCGAACTACCTGAAATTGATTGTCGAACCTGGCGGCTGTGTCGGGCTCGCGGCTTTGGCAAGCGACGAAATCGATATCGAGGGCAAGACGGTTGCTGTGGTCCTATCCGGCGGCAATGTCGATCTCGACCTCTATGGCGAATTCATCGCGGCAGCTTAGCCCTTCGTCTCAGAGGTACTAATAGCGCGCGTCTGTCATCATATTGTTACTCTGGCGTCATAGCGGGGAGGTACGTTTAAGAGACTCTTGACGACCCAGCCAGATAGCCAGAGGTAAGCGCCATGAACGACCAGTCTCCGACATTCCGCACCAGCCAGCTCGAGGAAAATGCCGGCCCGGGAAACAACCCGACTGACAATGCCACCATGGGCGAACTCATTGCCGCGCGCTTCTCGCGGCGGGGTTTTCTCAAGGGCTCTCTCGCCGTATCCGCCATCGCCGCAACCGTCAGCCCCATGGCACTGATGATGGCGGACGATGCGCGCGCCGAGAGCAAATCGGCTTTCACTTTCGAGGAAGTCGAGGTCGGGATCGATGAGACGCACCATGTCGCCGCCGGTTATGACGCGGATGTCCTGTTGCGCTGGGGTGATGGCATTTTTGCCGATTCGCCCGAGTTCGATCCGCTGAACCAGACACCGGAAAGCCAGGCCAAGCAGTTCGGCTACAATAATGATTATGTCGGCTATATTCCGATCGACGGCTCTTCCGAGCACGGCCTGCTCGTCGTCAATCACGAATACACCAATGAACATCTGATGTTCCCGGGTATTGTCAAAGTCGTCAAGGATGACAACGGCGACGCAAAGATAGAGATTGCGCCGGCTGACCAGAAGCGTGTCGATATCGAAATGGCCGCCCATGGCGGCACAGTTGTCGAAATCAAAAAGACCGATGGCAAGTGGCAGGTCGTCAAGGACGGCAAGCTCAACCGGCGCATCACCGCCAATACGGAAATGCAATTGTCCGGCCCGGTTGCCGGGCATGACCGCGTCAAGACCAATGCCGATGCTTCCGGCAAAAAAGTTCTCGGCATGATCAATAATTGCTCAGGCGGTGTTACCCCTTGGGGCACCTATGTTTCGGGCGAAGAAAATATCCATGGCTATTTCACCGGCACACTGCCCGAGGACAGCAAGGAAGCTGCTAATTACAAGCGCAACGGCATTCCGGAAACCGCCTATGATTGGGGTAAGTTTCACGATCGCTTCGACCTGTCGAAAGACCCCAATGAAGCCAACCGCTTTGGCTACGTCGTCGAGATCGACGTGAACGAGCCCAATTCGATCCCCAAGAAGCGCACGGCACTCGGGCGCTTCAAGCATGAGGGTGCCGATTCCATCGTCGCCAAGGATGGCCGCGTCGTCTTCTATCTCGGCGACGATTCGCGCTTCGAATATGTCTATAAATTCGTCACTGCCGGCAAATTCAACCCGGATGACCGCGCTGCCAATATGGATCTTCTCGATGATGGCACGCTTTACGTTGCCAAATTCGATGTCGACGGCTCTGTCAACTGGCTGCCCGTCGTCTTTGGCCAAGGCCCGCTGACGGAAGCCAATGGCTTTGCCAGCCAGGCCGACGTTTTGATCGAAACCCGTAGGGCCGGTGATCTGCTTGGCGCGACCAAGATGGATCGCCCGGAGGACATTGGCCCCAACGGGGTCAATGGCAAAGTCTATGTCATGCTGACCAACAACACCAAGCGCAAGGACGATCAGGTCGACGCTGTCAACCCGCGCGCCAAAAACGCCTTCGGCCATATAGTCGAGATTGCCGAGGAAGACGGCAATTTCGCCGCCACCAAGGGCAAGTGGGAAATCCTCTTGAAATGCGGTGATCCATCAGTCGCCGATGTCGGTGCATCCTTCTCTACCGATACCACCAAGAATGGCTGGTTCGGCATGCCGGACAATTGCGCGGTCGATGCGGATGGCCGCTTGTGGATATCCACCGACGGCAATTCGCCCAAGGAAACCGGCCGCACCGACGGCCTTTGGGCTGTCGATACCGAAGGCGGGGCTCGCGGCACGTCGAAACTGTTCTTCCGCGTGCCGGTTGGCGCGGAAATGTGCGGTCCGCTCATGCTGCCGGACATGGCGACATTCATGGTTGCCGTCCAGCATCCGGGCGATGGCGGCGACGATTGGAAGCCTTTCGGCCGTCCATCCTATTACGAGGATCTCTCCACCCGCTGGCCAGACTTCAAGGACAACATGCCGGTGCGCCCCTCCGTCCTCGCCATCACCAAAAAGGGCGGCGGCAAGATCGGCGTTTGATTGCGGAGTACGGCGACACCTCTCCGTTGCAGGTTTTCCGTCATCACAAAGCGCTTCCTTTTCCGTCATCCTCGGGCTTGACCCGAGGACCCAGGGAAAGGGAGCGCGCCGCCCCATGTGCAAAGCGCTTCACGCATTCCACGGATTACTGCACTCGATGGAATACACACCAGCACTACGCTGGATTGCCGCGAGCTTGTGGGCAGATACCATTCCCTTGCCATAGGTCCTCGGGTCAAGCCCGAGGATGACGGAGAGGGGAGTGCCTTCGACGACGGAGGTGTTTTCATCAAAACTATTTCGGAGGCCATTAGTGCAATTTAGCATTGAGCCCTCAACGAATTGAGAGGCGCTCGTCAATCCATTGCCACTCGGCCGCAACCTTCGGCTCAGCCTTCTCAGGTCGAGCTCTCTGCGATCGCTTTACCCTTGCAGATGACACCACGCCGCCCAAGGGTGAGCGGCGTGGCGCGATACTTCAATGATTGACGACCAGTTGCTTGTCTTCAGGCTTGCCCGAAGCCGGCTTGTCTGGCCCTCCATTGCCGCCGAGGGCAATGCCACCGCCCGACCCGCCGAGAATACCAGCCTTTGCCAATTCAATCTCCGCCAGTCGCTCTGCGCGTCCAAAGTTCTGCAGCTCGATATCGGTGATGGCCACCTTGCCGCTTTCCTTGGGGAAGACGAGCTTCAATTTTTCGAGGTGGGCAAGATCGATACCCTCAAAGGCTTGCAGGGGAATAGCAACCATGTTCATAAGCATCTTCACTTGACCGTTGGCGTAGGGCGCGTCGGTTGGGTCGTCCAGCCTTGGCAAGTCTTCTTCTTTGGGTGTTGTTCCACCCTTCTTCCGCTTCGGTGCGTTGTACAATGCGTCGCTGAAATTGCTTGCATCCACCGTATGCGACTTGCCGGCTGTGTCGGTAAGTGTCACCAATACTTCCTGACCCATGGGACGCACCACCGCTATGCGGAAGGTGAGTGAATCATACTCTTTGGCAGAGAGATCTTTAAGATCGGTGATGATCGCTCGCTCTACCGGCTGCGTATCCGTTTTTGGTTTCGACCAGGCAAGCTCCGCATGATCGGCAATGGAACGTAGCCCATTACCTCCGTCCCCATTGAATTCGAACCCTGGTAGCCGTTTGGGCGTGCAGGCGCCCGCGCTATAGGCACCCGCAGGCATTTCGCAGCGGGCACTGTCATCGAAACCGGAAAATGTGATCGTTCCGCCAAGCAGATTTGTTTCCGGACTGGTGGTGGGTTCAAACCGCTGGATCAGCTTGCGGCTTGCTCCACCCTTTTGCACGGTCAGAACAAACCGCTCGTCGCACCGTCCATATGCCTTGGGGCAGGCCGCTTCTGGCACCTGAGCCAAACCATTCCAGTAGGTGGCAAAGATCTTCTCGCCACCTACGTGATACCGCATAAACGAGTTTATGACGAACAAGCCGGTGCCCCGCTGATCTTCATCGTTCAGGCGAATGCTGTCAGTTCGTTTTTTGTCTCTCAAGCAATAGTCTGGGCCCCTACCCGATGCGAAGTCATCGCCGGTCCAGATCGTATTGTAGTCGTTGTGATTGGCGCCGTTCACCATGATCTGATAGCGCGGTGCGATATCATCGTCAGGCCCAAAGCGATTGTGGTCATAGCTGACGGCACCCTGCAAATTGGCCATGTCTCCATCGCAGGACGGCAATAGCACTGCGAGTGGCACTTTGTTGAGACCGGTATTGCCGCCGAAATCCGTGGGCGCCAGCAAGAATGCGCCTTTGAATTGATAGGACGGTGGTTCGTTTGCATTCCCGCTGCCGGCTGCGAAGAAGATGTTATGTTTCGTGATTGCGCTGGCAAGCTTTGCTTCGTCAACGCTTCCAGCTGTAGTAATGGCGGCAGTAAGATCGGGATAGCCGGAAAATCGAGACCGGGCCCCCGCTCACGGCTGCGATCAGATCCTGCTCGGTCGTGCCGCGCCGGACCATATTGAACAGGATCGTGTTTGTAACTCCCTGACCGCCGCGCGAATGGCCCATGATGCCGATGCGCGAGAAATCGAGCTTGCCTTTCAACCCATTGAGTGCGCCTGGCATTCCATCTGGATTGATCTGACCCTGCTCGTTGACTTGGCGAAGGCGGTCGAGTGTGCCCAGCATCAGTTGTGCACGTGATTGACTTGAAGCATCAGCAGCCCAAGGGTCAACCCCCCGAGTGCCGAGGCCATTGATTGCATTTGCATCGATCGACAGCACGACGTAGCCATGTGTCGCAAGGTGTTCAGCAAGATAATCATAGCCTTTGTAGCTTGCGTCCGCTGCACTATGGTTCCCGTGCAAGAGAATAATAACCGGGAAGGTCGTTGATAGCGGCGGCCCCATCGCATCTCGGGGGTAGCGTATCCAGCCATGGATCGGTGTGAGTAGCGTGGCCCCATTGCCGAATGTGGCGGAATCACCACTTGCCACGGCAACCAAATTGCCAAGGTTATACTCGTAGGCCGGTGAGGACCAGAATGTCTGCCCACCAATCGTATCCGGCGCCGTTTCGATAAACCGGCTTGCCCCTTTGCTGGCGGCGGTATCGAGCAAACCATCGATCGGGTTGGGCTCACCGCCTGTCTTTTCCAGCGGCTTTGGCTCGGTGTCCGGCACTTCTTTAACCTCGCCGACCACTGGCTCGTTCGGCACCTTGGTGTCGTCAACGACATTACCTTCATCCATCACCGTCTCACCGGCAAATGTTCCTTCGGGCGTGTTCTGATCGGTAACCGGCGGCGCCCCTTGGGCCACACCACCGTCATTGTTACAGCCCATCAAAAGCGCAAGCAGCGCACTGAACAGGCACGCGCGGGTCAATTCCCGCGTCTTCCGTTTCTTCATTGGAAACTCCTGACTTGGCAGATGCCCGTCGCGGCGAACGATCCGCCTTGAAAACATACAAAATATCGATGTCAGGGCCGCTTGAAATGGAATGCGGCCCCGTCGGCTAACAGAACTTGAAATGCAACAAGCGTGCCAGATTCTGACGTATTAGGCGAAGGTATGAGCTTTGCGGGGACTCCGGTCAGTCCGCCCAGCCAAACGCCTGCTCGCTCAATTTGCGCACATGGTCGCGTACATCCTGCGGCCAGCCTTCGGTCAAATCCGTGAAGCGCTGCACATTGCCCGCATAAAGCGCCCGCGCTGCCTCTTCGTAATGCGGCTCGTTGCCGGCCATCACCATCATGAAACTGTCGGCCGCACCTTGCGCCTGCCGCTTCCTTTCGCGCCCGCCATATCCGTTACGTGCCGCGTCGACGAGCTTGCGCAACGTAACGGAAGCGCCGCCCGGCTGGCCGTTGAGCCAGTCCCACTGTCGCGGCAAAAGCGTTACCTCACGTGCCGTAACGCCGAGCTTCGGCCGGCCCGGTTTGCGCGGTTCGCTCGTATCTAGCCGTGYCGCGATTTCCGCATCGCTGCCGCGCAGGTCGAATTCCACCTGCTTCCCCGTGGCATCGTCGAAGACGAGGATCGCCTCGCCAGTATCGCCCGCACGCTTCAGCGCCAGCGCCACCTCGATCCGCGTTCCGCTCGCGATCTTCCGCATGCCCTGAAAGGCCGTGCATGTCTGTTCTGTCGTTTCCATGATCCTGCCCACCTGTTGGATGGCAGGCTTTTACCCGGGTAAAACACCCTCGTCAATATATCCGGGTAAAATTATTCTCCGCTATTCTGTCACCACCCGCACGCTACCCTTCCAAATCCGCCCGAAATGCTCTATGTGGCGCGCATGAGTACTCCACTAGATCACATTCGTAATTTCTCCATCGTCGCCCATATCGACCATGGCAAATCCACCCTTGCCGACCGGCTGATCCAATCGACCGGCGGGCTGGAGCTGCGCGACATGAAGGAGCAGGTGCTCGACTCGATGGATATCGAGCGCGAGCGCGGCATCACCATCAAGGCGCAGACCGTCCGGCTGAACTACAAGGCCAACAATGGCGAGACCTATGTCCTCAACCTGATCGACACGCCAGGCCACGTCGATTTCGCCTATGAGGTGTCGCGGTCGCTGTCTGCCTGTGAAGGCTCGCTGCTCGTCGTCGATGCCAGCCAGGGCGTCGAGGCGCAGACCCTCGCCAATGTCTACCAGGCCATCGACAACAACCACGAGATCGTCGTGGTCTTGAACAAGGTCGATCTCCCCGCCGCCGAGCCGGAGCGTATCCGCGAGCAGGTCGAGGAGGTCATCGGCATCGATGCGAGCCAGGCCGTGCTGATCTCCGCCAAGACCGGCCTCGGCATTCCGGATGTGCTGGAAGCCATCGTCAACCAGCTGCCGCCGCCGCGCGAGGGTGACCGCACCAAGCCGCTGAAGGCCATGCTGGTCGATAGCTGGTATGATGCCTATCTCGGCGTCATCGTTCTCGTGCGCATCATCGATGGCGTCCTGAAAAAGGGCCAGACCATCCGCATGATGGGCACCGGCGCCAAATATCCGGTCGAGCGCACCGGCGTGTTCACGCCGAAGATGCTCGCCGTCGATGAGCTTGGCCCCGGCGAGTTCGGCTTCATCACCGCCTCGATCAAGGAAGTCGCCGACACCCGCGTCGGCGATACAATCACCGAGGACAAACGCCCGACCGCGTCGATCCTGCCCGGTTTCAAACCGGCGCAGCCCGTGGTCTTCTGCGGCCTCTTCCCCGTCGATGCGGCGGATTTCGAGGATCTGCGCGCCGCCATGGGCCGCCTGCGCCTCAACGATGCCTCGTTCTCCTTCGAGATGGAAAGCTCCGCCGCGCTCGGCTTCGGCTTCCGCTGCGGCTTCTTGGGGCTGCTGCATCTCGAGATCATCCAGGAGCGGCTGGAGCGCGAGTTCAACCTCGATCTCATCGCCACCGCGCCGAGCGTCGTCTACAAGCTCAACATGACCGACGGCACCCAGCGCGAGTTGCACAATCCCGCCGACATGCCGGAGGTGATGAAGATCGCCTCCATCGAGGAGCCGTGGATCCGCGCGACGATCCTCACCCCCGATGATTATCTCGGTTCGATCCTCAAGCTCTGCCAGGACCGCCGCGGCATCCAGATCGATCTCAACTATGTCGGCAAGCGCGCCATGGTCACCTATGACCTCCCGCTCAACGAGGTGGTGTTCGATTTCTACGACCGGCTGAAGTCGATCAGCCAGGGCTATGCCTCCTTCGATTATCATTTGTCGGATTATCGCGAAGGCAATCTGGTCAAGATGTCGGTGCTGGTGAATGGCGAGCCGGTTGACGCATTGTCGATGATGGTGCACCGCGCCGCCGCCGAAAAGCGCGGCCGCGACCTTTGCGAAAAGCTCAAGGACCTCATCCCCAAGCACATGTTCAAGATCCCGATCCAGGCGGCCATCGGCGGCACGGTGATCGCGCGGGAAACCATCTCGGCCCTGCGCAAGGACGTGACGGCCAAGTGCTATGGCGGCGACGTCTCGCGCAAGCGCAAGCTTCTGGAAAAGCAGAAGGAAGGCAAGAAGCGCATGCGGCAGTTCGGCAAGGTCGAAATCCCGCAGGAAGCGTTCATCCAGGCGCTGAAGATGGGCGATAGTTGAGGGCTCTGGCCCTCCACTACAGGTCCTGTAGAGCTCCGATGCGCCCAGCCACTCTCTCGCTTCTCGCCCTGATCCTGTGCAGCGCGGCGCTTGCCGGCTGCACTACAACTGCGCCGCGCACCCCACTCGCAGCTGCGCCCGTCGTGCAGGGCGACCAACCCGAACCACCAACGCCCGGTATCAAGCCGCTCACGGTAGAACAAGAGGAGCAGTTCGGGGGGTAGCTTTGTGGCAAATTCAGCGAAACTTGCCAGATCTACGGGAGATGTATCCTAATTGGGTAATTCAGTGTTTTCGCTACCCGACACAGTTTCGAGGCTATGCTGATCGAATCCAAGAAGCCAGCTTTGCACTTTCGGATCTTTTGGGCTGCTTCCTTACCGTTGCGAGGAGGATGACTTGCAACATTTCGAAACTCTTGAATGAAAGATCGAGCCCCACCAAGAGCTGCGCGGTGGTTCTGAAATGCATTACTCGCGTACAGATCGTCAATACGAAACGCCAACGGCTTTCCCAGCGTGGCATTTGTGACAACCCCTCGATTAACAGCATGCTCGCATATCGAAGTGATTATTGCTTCGACGATTTGTCCCGAGTCTTGCAATCCTTGACCTTCGTTAGTTAAGTAAACCTCGTAAGCCGTTTTAAATGCAACTTTCATTCGAAGCGGCAATTCGCGGAGGTCTCTGTCGAATTCATCGTGGGGGATATACTGAGCGAGAGGAATGCAGTTATGTTGTATCGCAACATTACCAATGTCATCTACCGTTACGATGCCAAAGCCATGATTCTCCAACTGAACACATTCCGGAAAATACATCTAGCATTATACCAGGTTGAGCAGAGCTAATAACATCAACAACTGCAGGAGCTAGCTCTCGCTTCGTTCCCATGTAACTGATATTTACACCCATGCCCCATGCTCCGATACATTCGTATCGGCGTTCTACCCGCAAGAATCACAATAAATCGTTGCGGCAAAATAACAAACTTATTCAGACGAGTTATAAAACTTGCGGCGGCTCAGCATACCTCCCATGCGGATATTGCACTGCAYAATATCCATGCGTGCGCCTATCCTGTGACTGTTGAAAACACCCACCAGGAAACAGGCCATGAGCTTTCTGATTGATTTCGCCACCCGCAGCCGCCGCAATGACAGTGCCTATCGTGAGGCGCTCGCCATGCTGCAGGGCATGAGCGCACGTGACCGCGCCGATATCGGCATCAAGCAGGCGGATTTCGCCCGCATTGCGCGCGAGATGTCGCGCCGCTGAATTTTGCGCCCCGCCGGGCCCTGATGGAGGGGCAGGCTTGGGAGGATGCTGCCCGTTTCCATGAGGCCCGGCCTGAGGCGCGGCGCATCAGGTGCGCCGGGTAAACTCCATCACCCAGTTGGTTTCCCAGGTTTCGCCGCCATCCTTGGAAAAGGCCTGCGCCCAGAGCGGCGCTTCGGGCGAGGGGGTCCACAGGAAGCGCACGCGCACCGGCACGCCGTCATCCGTATCTTCGCCGTAGAAAACGCCCTTGCCATTGTCGAAATGGCCGATGACCGGCGGAAACAGCACATTCGCGCGGCTGTCGGCCCAATGCAGCGACCATGAGCCGTCGCGCGGGTTGAACAGGCGCAGCG
>NZ_JBFUMG010000056.1:0-15898 GCF_054049495.1 Phyllobacterium sp. P5_D12
GATGATGCAGGATTTTCTGACCGCGCCTATAGGGCTCTAGGAACTGAGTTTTTAGCGACTGTTTTGAGAGATCAGTGAACAGGACCCTCCGGTTCGAATCCCCAACGTCAACGATGACATGAAAATACTCGCTAACMCAATAATTCTTGGCTGCCATTTGCTTCTCGGAGAGGAACTTACGATGACTGTATTTCTTTCAGTACGCGAAAAGTTCTAACGATGGCAAGCAATCGGAGCATCTTCGACCAGTTGCTCGACAAGTACGATGCAGCCCTTGCCGAGGCATTCTTTCAGGGTATCGATGCGATCACATCGCAGGTCACCCTTCGCGTCGTGGTTGAACGCCTTGAGCGTGGCGACGTCGCCGGTGCGATCGAGGCAATCCAACTTGATCGGGATGCATTCTCCGCGTTGGAACTGGCACTTGCCGAAGCCTACAACTCGGGCGGAATCAGTCTGGTCGAGAACCTGCCGAAACTGAAAGACCCTGAGGGCAATCGTGTGATCTTCCGCTTCGGTGTCCGCAATCCGGAGGGTGAGGCTTTCCTTCGCGATCATTCGGCGCAGCTCGTGACCCGCATCGTTGACGATCAGCGTGTCGCGATCCGCCAGGCACTTGAGACCGGGCTTTCGGATGGCAGGAACCCCCGATCGACTGCGCTTGATGTGGTTGGCCGGATCAACAGGGTTTCTGGCAAGCGCGAAGGTGGCATTATCGGCCTCACGTCGCCGCAGGAGCGTTTTGTCGCCTCGGCGCGTGGCGAACTGCTTTCGGGCGATACATCTCTTCTACGCAACTACCTGACCAGGCAGCGCCGGGACAAACGCTTCGACGCTACCGTGTTGAAGGCGATCAAAGAGGGCAAGCCGATCCCTGCCGAGACGGTGGCACGGATGACAGGGCGCTATTCAGACCGATTGCTTCAGCTTCGCGGCGAAATGCTTGCCCGTACCGAAACCATGACAGCGCTCGGCACTGCCAGGCAGAACGCGATGCGCCAGCAGATCGATAACGGCAAGGTTGCTGCATCTGATGTCCAGAAGATCTGGCGATCGGCCGGTGATGGGCGGGTACGCCATACCCATCGCGTTCTTAACGGCAAGGCAGTCGAGATCGACGGCGTGTTTCAAAGCGTGTCCGGCGCTGTTCTTCGTTATCCTGGTGATCCGCAGGCGCCCGTCAGCGAGATATCCGGCTGCCGCTGCCATATGGAATACAAGGTGGATTACCTTGCTTCAGTCGTTCGCGGTTACGGGATAATCTGATGGCAAAGCTTTCGTTCAGTGCCCAGGTCGCAGCCTTCGCCGAGAAGATACCCGGTGCAGTTGAGGCAATATTCAAGGAATCGGTGCAAGAGGTTGTTTCCGAGATGCAAACCCCCATCGCTGCCGGCGGCCGGATGCGAGTTGATACAGGATTTTTGCGGGCATCGCTCATGGCTTCGACTGCTTCGATGCCTGCCATCAGTTCGAACAAAAAGCCGGTCGACGGTCAGAAATACGCTTACGACGGAGGTTCGATCGAGGCGGTGATCCTTGGTGCCGATGTCAATGACACGCTCTATATCGGTTACACCGCTGCTTATGCCGGACATCGCGAATACGGGGTGAACGGGCAAGCGCCCGATGCTTTTGTCCGATCAGCGGTTCAGCGTTGGGACAGCATCGTTGAGGCGAAGGCGAACGAACTCAAACGTCGCCTGGGGCTTTAATAGCAACATTCCTGTCGCTGTCGTCATCCATCGCCTTGAGCAAACCCATCTGCAGTAGGACCAAGGCCTGCCTGGCAGCTTTCAGGCTGGTATCGCCGCGAACGGTTTGACCTTCCTCTCCGCCAAGGGCGAGGAGAGCGGCATACAACCGGTCGTAGGCTTGCTCATCATTCAGTTTATCGGCCATTGCCGGAAGGATTACCACGATGGCCGCAACTGTTGAAGCCACAATCGCTGAGATCCTGTTCGCGCGGCTTACCTCATTGGTAATATCGCCGGTACTGCCCGTGTCCTATCCCGGCTTGGCATTCACGCCTCCGGCGAACGCTGCCTATCTCAAGGCCGATTTCATTCCGAACCGGACCGACAACCTCGGCTTGGCGAACGATGCGAAGGCACGTCATCAGGGCATCATTCAGGTCATGGCAATCTATCCGGTCGGGCAGGGCGTCATAAAGCCGACGAACACAGCCGGGCTCGTCGCGGCACACTTCGCCAAGGGGACGATCCTCTACGGTTCCGGCGTCAAGCTGAAGGTCTATGCGAAACCCTCTGTCGGCGCTCCCATGATCGAGCCTGACAAGGTGAACGTTCCGGTCACCATCCTCTATCGAAGCTTTAACTGAAACCCGGACACTCCGGTCTAACCCGCCCCGTTCGGGGTTTTCATGAAAGGAAATACCCATGGCCATTACCACGGCAACAGGTGCGAAATATTACATCGGCGGGACAACCGCCATCGACTACACCACGGATGCCGGCGCAATCGCCGCGTTCGAAGCCCTGACATGGATTGAAGTCAAGGAAGTCGAAGACGGCGGCGAGTTCGGCGACGAATCTGCCGACGTGACATTCCAGTCCCTTGGTGACGGTCGTGTTCGCCACCTCAAGGGGGCACGCGATGCAGGAACGATTGCTCTCGTGGTCGGTGATGATCCGCTGGACGCAGGTCAGGTCGCCATGCGTGCGGCCGAAAAGACGAAGTTCCAGTACAACTTCAAGGTCGAGTACGAAGACGCACCAAGCGATCTCTATGACAACAGCGTGGATTATTTCCGCGGCTTGGTCATGTCGGCCCGCAAGAACGTCGGTACCGGCGACAATGTGCTTCGCCGCACGTTCTCGATCGGCATCTCGACCAAGATCCTGACGGTCGACGCCGCCCTCGCTTAATCCAATATGGCCGGTTAACCGCCGGCCACTTTCCCAACGGAGTTTCACATGACATTCGATATTGCCGCATTCGACAAAGAAGTCTCGTTCGACTTCGATCAGCCGTTCCAACTCGAAATCCTCCATCCGATCTCGGGTGAAAAGACCGGCCTTGTCGTCGGCGTTTGCTCCTATCGTTCCGAACGGGTGAAGCGCGTGCAGCGCCGTCTCTCAAATGCCGCCATTCGTGAGGGCAAGAAGAACCCGAAGAAGGTCGGCACAGCCGAAGAGATCGAAGAAAAGACCAATGAAATTGTGGCTGCTGCTACGGTATCATGGAACATGACGCGCGAAGGCGTTGCGATCGAATGCACTGCGGATGCAGTACTCGATATCATCAGTCAGCCGAAATATTTCTTCATTGCCGAGCAGATCGACAAAGCCGCGGACGAAGACGCGCATTTCACGAAGCCCTCGCCGAAGAACTGATCAGCTTCGCGAGGGCGCATTTCGCTCCCCGCCGCAAGAATGATCCAATCCCGGATCCGCCTGACTATACGGATTATATCTGGGATTGGTTCGTGGCGTTGCACAACACCCGATCGAAGGGATTCGTGCCCAATCCGATCAGTTTCCTCGATATCGAAGCATTCTGTCGGTTGACCGGTGCCATCATTTCGCCCTGGGAACTATCGGTGATTCTTCGAATGGATCAGGCCGTCTTGGCGGTGATGAGCAAATCGGGCGGACAGGTAGCCGGTGACGCTCCGGCTTCGGAAGCGGACGTACAGGAAGCCAAACTCCGGATCAGGGGCGCAGCCACGGAACGCCGAGCCGTCAAGCGGGCATGATCTCAGAGATATCCGAGTATCCTGCAGTTGTTCACGACACCCATGGCGACTTCGTTGGCCTTCAGTTGCTCGTTGATGCTGATACCCTTGCAGAACTCTCTTACCTTCTCCGGATGAGAGCGATCGGTCTGCGCCAGCCGGAATAGTTCATCCTCTGCGCCGGCACGTCGTTCGGACCGCTCTTTTCGGGTTGCATAATCCTGATATTGCGTAAATCCGAAATATCCGCCGCCAGCGATCACCACGACGCAAGCGACAGCGATCAAACCCTTCAACCAACCTTCCATGATTTCCCCTCTCCGCAATGGAGCGGGAAGATATCGCACGATTATCCGAAAGGTAAAGCCCGATGCCAGACATTGCCACATTGGGCGTAGAAGCCAAAGCCAATGGCATCGAACAGACCGCGAAGGCACTCGACCGGCTAACCGCCGCCGCTGAACGCGTCGAAGCCGCTACTTCAGCAATCGGGCCATCTTCCAGCAAAGCGGGCGCTGTGGCTTCCCAAGCGGCTAACGCACATACATCCGCCCTGGTCGAGGAAGCTTCGGCTGCAAACAAGACTGCTGCTGCGGTCMGTATGTATGCGGCTGCAAACCAGAATGCGGCGTCGACCGTCACAAAGCTGACCGGCGCGCAACGCTCTCTCGCCGGGCAGACCGGAAACGTTGCGTCACAGCTTAACGATATCGGCGTCCAGTTGGCCTCGGGTACTTCGCCATGGTTGATAGCGATCCAACAGGGTACGCAGTTGAACCAGATATTCGGCGGACAGGGTTTGCGCGGGGTCCTCGGCGCCGTTGGCGGTGCTTTCGCGTCGGTATTGAGCCCTGCCAGCCTATTGACGCTCGGTCTTATCGCTGCCGGTGGCGCTGCGATCCAGTATTTCTCAAGCCTTTTGTCGAGCGGTCCAGCCGCGGAGGAAACGCTGAAGAAGCAGCAGGATCTTCTCGACCGGACAGCCAAGGCATGGGGCGATGCTGTTCCCGCTCTCCAGGCTTATGTTGACCAGCTCGAGCGCGCGCGGAACGTTGGCGACCTGAAGGATGTTCTTGCCGAGCGGACCAGCGCGACGCTTGCCGATATCAAGGGCTCACTCGAAAAGTTCTCGTCCGACAATACAGACATCATCGGCATCCTGAACATGTCGGCGAACAGTGCGCAGGCACCGCTGCATGATCTCGGCGTTGCCTATGTCGGTCTGCAGCAGAAGGTTACGGCCGGTATCGCGACTGCCGATGACTTCCAGCGTGTCCAGGGTGAGGCAACCAAAGCCGCTGCCACGACGGGATTTGAGGAAATCGGTACGTTTGCAACGGCGTTCGAAACTCTTTCTGGTTCCGTTCGCGGCGCTTTGGCCGTATTGGCGCAGTTCGGCAGTCAGGCCGGCAAGCAATTGAACACGGCTGCAAGCCTTCAATCGGATATTCAGAACCGAACGACGGCGGCAAGCCAGACGTTCATTGACGAGAATGGCAACACCCGGGCAGTCCGCAACTTCGTTCCGGGCAGTCCAGCGGTTCCCGAAGAACGTCCTTCGACCGAAAGCATGTATCCGGGCGGCACATGGACCAAGCCGAAAAAGGCAAAGTCATCGGAGGACGTCTATGCAAACGCCCTTCAGTCGATGAAAGCTCGTACCAAGGCGATCGAGGCTGAAACCACGGCGCAGGCGGGTTTAAACCCGTTGATCAACGATTATGGCTTCTCTGTCGCCAAGGCCAAAGCGTCGGCTGACCTTCTCAATGCTGCTGAGAAGGAAAAGAAGGCGATCACGCCGGAACTCAATGCGCAGATCAAAGAGACCGCAACATCCTTGGCAGCCGCAACCGCTGCTCAGAACCAGCAGACCGAGGCAACAAAAAAGGCTAAAGAAGCGATGGACGATGCGAAGGACGCGACAAGCGGCTTCCTGTCCGACCTGCGTTCCGGTTTGGAGAGCGGCGAGGGTCTGTGGAAATCCTTTGGTGATGCCGCATTGAACGTCATCAATAAGATCGTTGACAAGCTTCAGGACGATCTCGTCAACTCCCTGTTCGCTGCCAATCAGGCGGGAGGCGGAGGGGGCGCCCTCGGCTTCCTCGGCAAGTTGTTCGGTGACGGGTCCTCGTTCAAGGTGACGCCAGGCGCGGGGCTGTTCGATTCGGGCGGTTATACCGGCAATGGTGCGGCCAACCAGGCCGCGGGCATCGTTCATGGCGGCGAGTATGTCTTCTCCAAGAAGGCGACTTCCCGCATCGGTGTCGGCAATCTGGAAGCAATGCACAACCGGGCAAAGGGATACGCATCTGGCGGCTATGTCGCTCCGGTGACGCCATCGGCCAATCAGAACAGCCCGGCATCCAACAGTAATGCTTGTGTCGCGATCGACATCAACGTCTCTGTCGATGATGACGGCAAGCTCGTCGTCATTGCCAAACAGGCGGGGTCGGAAGCCGGGGCTCAACAGGCGGATGCGCGCGTCAAGACGTTCAGCAAGCGGGAACTGCCTGATCGCTTGAATGAGATCAAAATGGCACCGAGGAAGCGTTAAAGATGGCGATTACCTATCCATACGCTCTTTCGGTGCTGGCCGATCAGCTCGATATCGAGTCCGTGACCTGGGACATCCAGCGCAATGATGAATTGTCCGGTACCGGCGACGGGCGGGTCTGGCAGGCTGAACTTGCGCCGCCGCTCTGGACTGGCGACGTCAAACTGAACACCGGCGACAGCAACGATTTGAAGCAGATAGCGGCGCGTGTTCGCAAACTGCATGGCGCTCAAGAACTGTTTTATCTCTACGATCCGCTGTCGAAATACCCGCAAGCGGATCCTGACGGTTCGATTCTCGGCGCGGCGGCGGTGCGGATCAACAGCATCGGTACCGGTGGGCGCACGATCAGCCTGAAGGGATTGCCGGCAGGATATGTCCTGACCCTCGCCGACAAGCTGCAGATCGCCTATGCGACGTCACCTGTCCGCAATGCCTTCCTCGAGGTGTCCGACGATATCGTGACGGCAAGCGGTGGCGGCATAACCTCCGAATTCGAAGTGTTCCCGAATGCTCCGACCGGCGTTGCGGTGAATGACGTCGTGACGCTGGCAAAGCCCGCCTGCAAGGTTTTCATCTCGCCGGGCACATCGAACCCAGGGTCAGGGGCAGGGCTCTTGACCTCGGGTGCCGGTTTCAAAGTGATCGAGAAGCGATAAATGAAAGACATCAGCGCTGAAATGGCGGCTGCGCTAGCGGCTGCTCGGGATCAAGGCTTGGTTCCTCGCCAGTTCATTTTGGTGGAGGCAATCGATCGTTCGACCGGTCTGCCCTTTGATCGCGGCTTCTGGTCTGGCGACGATGTAATCACAATCGGCGTTCCCGATCGCAATACCGGCGTCATCGTCAATCATGACTTCATCGGCGCGCAGAACCTCAACATCGGGCCTATTCCTCGCGTCTCCGACCTGACCATCCAGACCGTGACCGTCGACCTGTCTCAAATCGCCATAGCGGTCCAGGAGATCGCGCGGGAATACGATCTGCGGCTCGCCAAGGCTGACATATACGAAGTCACGTTCGACCCTTTGACGAAGATCGCATCGGCTAACCCGGAAGTCGTCTTCATGGGCGAGGTCAACGGCAATCCGTTCGATACGCCGGCCGTCGGCGACGAAGGCTCGATCCAGCTCGAATTGAACTCGGATGCGATCAGTATGTTGAACCGCACCAATCCGAGCAAGAGTTCGTTCGAAGGACAGAAGCGGCGCAGCGGCGATGAGTGGGGGCTTTATTCAAGCACTCTGTCGTCATGGAACGTACCTTGGGGGCAGAAGGCGTCATGATCGAACTTACCCGTCTGCCGAACTGGCGTTCCCGCTTCGAAGCCGCCATTGATGAGATCAAGTTCGTTCCGTTCGATTGGTCTGAACAGCACGATTGCGGGCCCGGTCTCGCCGGTCGGCTGGTCTATGCCATCACTGGCGAAGACCTGACAGTCAAATATCAGGGCAAGTACAAGACGGCGGCGGGCGCTCTCAAGGTCATGAAAAAGGCAGGGTTCGACAACCTTGCCGATCTGGTCGCTTCGTTCCTGCCGGAAATTCACCCGTCTGAAGCCAGCCTCGGCGATATCGTCGCCTATGAGATGGACAGCCCGTTCGGGTTTGCGCTCGGCGTCGTTAATGGTGAGCGCGTGTTCGTGCTTCGCCCCGAAGGTGTCGGAACTATGGATCTGCTCAAAGCCAAGAGAGCCTTCAAGGTCGGATAATGAAAAGCATTGGTATTTTCCTGACCGCGGCATGGTTCATGTTGGCGGGGCTTTCGCTCGCCCATGCGGAGCCAATCACGATTGCCTTGTTCGGCGCCGCATTCGCTGCCACGACGGCAGGCGCGGTCGTAACCTACCTGATCGGCGCGGGCATAGCCTATGGCGTTTCCCTGCTCTCGCAGGCGCTCTTTGGGGAGCAGGAACAGGCAGCGCAGACGCAAGGCGTCAAGCTTACCGTCCAGATGGGCGACGACAAGCCGATGTCGTTCACAGCCGGGACAACCGCGACCTCGGGCAAGCGTAAATACATCGGCGCGTGGGGCAAGGACGGCAAGACGCCGAACGCCTATCTGACCGATGTCGTTGAGATCGGGAATATTCCCGCGCCTGGTCAGCCCGCGTTCTGGGTTGTCGACCAAAAAGTTACTGTCCTCTGGGGTGAAACACCGGTCGAGCAGGGTTATCCGGTTCTGGAGTTCCGCAAAGACGGCAAGGACTATCTCTGGTTCAAGTATTACGATGGCACGCAAACAGCGGCCGATACGTTCCTGCTGGCCAAGTTCAGCACGGATCCGGACCGCCCGTACAAGTCAACGATGATCGGCCGCGGCTGCCCTTATTTCATCGCGACGGCACGCCTCAATCAGGACTTGTTCCCGAACCAGCCGACCTATCTTTGCGAAGCTCCGGTTACCGCTTGGTATGACGTCCGCAAGGATTCGACCGCTGGCGGTTCCGGCTCACATCGTTGGGACAACCGCGCGACATGGGAGCCTTCCGATAATCCTGTCGTTCTGATTTATAACTTCATCCGCGGCGTCTATTACGGCACTGAATGGATATATGGCGGTCAAAACCTTCGGGCTTTTCGCTTACCCGCTTCGAACTGGATGGTTGCGGCGAATGAATGCGACCGGCTGATCCCGCTTGCCGGTGGCGGTTCGGAAAAGCAGTTCCGCTGCGGTACCGAGATCAACTGCGATATGGTGCCGCTCGACGTCATCGATAAGCTGAAGAAGGCTTGCAACGGTCGTATCGCCGAGGTTGGCGGTGTCTTCAAGATGTTGGTTGGCGCACCTGGCGCCGCTGTCTATTCGTTCAGCGATGATGACATCCTTGTCACCAAGGGTCAGAACTTCACGCCGTTTCCCGGCCTCGATGCCACCTATAACGGGATTGAGGCTACCTATCCGGAACCGCTTGAGAAATGGGCAACGAAGGATGCGCCGGCACGCTATTCGACTGATCTGGAATCAGCAGATGGTAACCGTCGTCTCGCTTCGGGCGTAACCTTCGAAGCTGTTCCTTTCCCGGTTCAGGTCCAGCGGCTGATGAAACTGCTGATCGAGGAAGATCGGCGCTTCCGTGTCCATTCGTTCTACCTTCCGCCGGATGCCTGGACGCTTGAGCCGAATGACGTTGTTTCGTGGACATCGGTTCGGAACGGCTACAGCAACAAGAAATTTCTTGTTGTCCGGATAGATGGTGAGCGCAGCTTCAATCAGCTCGTCGTTCTGAAGGAAATCGATCCGTCCGACTATGACTGGTCGACTGATGAACAGGTTCCGGTTTCTGTTGGTCCGGTCGGTCCTATCGTTAATCCCTCCCATCCGATGTTCGGCTGGCAGGCTCTTCCTGCTACGCTGGATGATGGCAGCGGTCCGCGCCGCCCGACGATCGAGGTGTTCTATGCCGGCGATCAAGACGGTGTCGATCGGATCCGTGTCCAGGTTTATCAGAAGGATACCGGTGGACTATGGTTCGATGGCGAGATGCCCTATGGCGCGCCGCTCGATGAGCAGTATTCGACCAAGCTTGTCGCTGTCTTCACGCCGAACACCGACTATCAGGTTCGCGGCATCTTCATCTCGAATATCGGCAAGAACTTCACCTGGTCTGATCTGATCGATGTGACCACGGATGATGTTCGGCTCGGCGAGGGCGATGTCTTCCTTCCCGGCATGGTCGATTCAGTGCTTGCCAGCCTGAACGGCAAACTCGACTGGATTGCACAGTCCCTTTCATTCGACAGGGATGAGCGCGCGCGGATAATAGCTCTTGCCGCCGAATCCAGTGCGCAATCGTTTGACGATATAAAGCTGATCACCGCGACCGTCGGGGACTTCAGCGCGTCGTTCTCGCAACAGATAACCGTCGTTGCATCCGATACCGCGGCAATGGTTCTGCAGGTCACGCAATTGACCGCAGAGGTGCATGATCCAGTGACCGGCCTTGATGCCATCGCTCAGATCACAAATACGAACTCGGCATCGATCACCACGATAAACGGCACGCTGACGGCTGTTTCGAGTTCTGTGAGCGCATTGACTGCGACGGTCGGCAATTTCTCTGCCAACGGTCTATTCAGGACAACGGTTGAGGCAACTGCTGCCGGGGCGCTGGCAACGATCGGGTTCAGTGTTTCGGCCACTGGTCTCGGGGCTACGTCTCAGGCTGCGTTCTTCCTGAGTGCCATTGCCGGCGGAACAAGTGAGTTCGGCATCACGGCCGACACGTTCTATGTCGTCAATGGTGCCACCAAGCGCCGCCCGTTTATCATCAGCGGCGGTGTGCTGTTTGCTGATGAACTGAGGGTCAACACGCTCTCTGCTCTGTCTGCAACGTTGGGCGCCGTCGATATCAGCTCGGCCGTCATCGGCTCGCTGATCGTTGGAACATCAAACCTCGGCATTGATTCTGTATCTCAAAGTGATGTGTCGCCAACTGTCAATCTTAATCCCGGTAGTGGACAAATATCTTACGATAGAACGCTGAACATGCTGGCGGCGAACCGCTCGATGATCCAGCTCAATATCGATTTGTCGTACAACTATAATTCCAGCGGGGGCGATCCCTCGATAACCGTTACCAACCTCACGACTGGTGTTGTTGTGCTTTCCAAAGGTTTCGGACACTTCGGCTCCGGCCTGGCTCGCATCGTAGATACACTATTTTTCAACGGTCAGAATGCGGTAGGCAACAACACATTCCGGATTACTCAGAACCCTGGAGGAACCGCGGGCCTAACCGACGTTAGAAACGTCAAGCTGACCTCCCTTTGGTGGAACCGCTGATCCAGGCGGGCCGCACTTCAACGCTCAACCCTGCATAAAGCCCGCTCGATCGCGGGAAGGAGAACCCATGTCCGAACGTATCCAGATCGCACCTGAAGCCGCACTCAATGAAGCAATGGCTCTCAATGAGTTCTATCGCAACAGGTCGCTTGTCCTGGCGCAGGAAATCCAGCGGCTAAACGGCGAACTTCAGATCGCAGTAACCGGCCTTGCCGAGGTGAGGGAAGAGCTTGCCAAGTTCGCGCCGCCCGAGGCACCGAAGCCGGGCGGAAAGGCAAACTGATGGCCGACAATCCAGACTACCAAGTCGGCACGATCGCGATCACGACCGGCACCAAGGCGCTTACAGGCGTCTTGACGCTGTGGACAACGGCCGGGCTTGAGAAGGGCGATCAGTTCGGCGTTGATGGCTACCCGCTCGCGCGGATCGATACCGTCGACAGCGACGGCGGGATCACCCTGCTCGACAACTGGCGTGGGCCGACGCTTGCTGCGGGCACGCCGTATTTCATTCGGTATCAGGCAGATTCCCGCTTTATCGCGCTTCTGACGCAGGTTCGGAAATTGCTTAGCCAGCCGATCTTGACGGCGTTCTCCGGGCTCACTGCCGCCGCTGACAAGCTGCCGTATTTCACTGGCGCAAGCACCATGGCGCTTGTTGATTTTAAGACTTGGGCGCGGTCGTTTCTCGGTCTGACAATGGCGGCTGACAAGCTTCCATACGGCACCGGCGCGAACACCATGGATTTGGTTGATTTCAAAGCTTGGGCACGTTCGATGCTTGGCCTGACGCCAGCAGCCAACAAGGGCGTCTATTTCACAAGCGGTACCGCCGCAGCCTTGTTCGATCTAACGGCGGCCGGGCGTGCTTTAGCGGGCGCGGCTGACGCGGCTGCGCAAAAGACTGCGCTCTCACTTGTCAAAGCGGACGTTGGCCTTGGAAACGTCGACAATACAACCGATGCGAACAAGCCGGTTTCGACGGCACAGGCGGCGGCGCTTGCCGGTAAGCAAGCAGCGCTTGGATATACGCCGATCAATCCTAACGGCTCCATTCCCATGACCAGCGGGCTTGGATTGGCCTCACCCAATAACAACGTTTATCAGCTTGACGCGGCCGGAAGCGTATCGATCACAAATGGCGGCGGTGTTCTTTATAGCGTGGGGTCGGGTCTCCTCATCGTCAATGACTTCAATAACGGGGGCGTCGGCGTCTTCGCTTGCGGCGGCGGACAGGTGGGTATGATAGCCAATGTTGGCGGTACGTTTTCGCCAGGCACCCCCAACCAAGCAGGATTTACAAACGTCTTCTATGAGTCGTCGTTTGGGCGTTACCAGGTCCAGAATGTGCGGGGTGGCACGGTCGCCTATGGCATTCTTTTTCTTCGCACCCGCCCGGCAACATAAAGGTCAAAGCAAATGACATACACGATAGAAGATTTTACGCCTGTCGATGGGGAAGCCAACCAGTGGATGCACGTAACTGACGGGTTGTTCGTTGGGCGCGAAGCGCAGACGGTTGAAAGCTTGGTCGCGGAAGCAAATGCACCTTTCGTTCTTGCCATTTCCAGCGAAGCCGTCAATGTTGAAAGGCGGCGTCGCATCGAGGCCGGTAAGATCATTGACGGAATGAAGATCACCGGCCGGGAAGAAGATGCCCGCAATCTGCAAGCGCTTTTCAGTGTGGCCCAACTCCGTATGGCCAGCGGCGATACGAGCACCACGACGCTGTTTCGCGATGGCGACAATGCCGATCATGACCTAACGTCGGCACAGATCATCAATCTCTTCCTGCAATCTTCGGCATTCGTATCGGATGTCTATGCCGCCTCGTGGGCGCTTAAGGCCCTCGATCCTATCCCGGCCGACTTTGCCGATGACACCAACTGGCCTTCGACAGGTCTGTAAAAAGCCCGATCTACCGTACCGCAAGTGACGATAGACCGGGCCGCTTTGCTGTCTCGGCAGAGGCCAGCGCCTGCAGAATACCGGCAATCTCCGAAAAGGAAATAACCATGCGTCTCATAGACGACTGGCGATCTGTGCTGCGCAAAGCGTGGTCGGTGCGCCTGATCCTGCTTGCCGGTCTGCTGTCCGGCATTGAGGCCGCTCTTCCGTTGCTCGACGGCCTTCTACCAATCCCGCAGCGCCTGTTTGCCGTACTGACCCTCTTTGCGGTCGCCGCTGCCTTCGTTGCCCGCCTCATCGCTCAAAACAATCTGAAAGGTAATGAAGATGCCAATCAACAAGATCAGGTCAAGCAGCCGCGCAAAGGCCGCCATCGCCGCAGTTATTTTATCCGCTTCTGCCACTGGCTGGTTAGCGTTTTTCTCCCCTGACCGGATCACTCCGGCAAGCGTTCATGCGGCGATCGAGCAGGGCATCACGCCTCCGGCCGTCGAACTGGCTGTCAATAAACTGATCATTCCTTGGGAAGGTCTAGTTCTCCAGTCCCATTGGGACAGCTTCGCCAAAATCTGGGATATCTGCTACGGCGAGACCCGGATCAACGGCAAGCCTGTTACAGCCGGAATGAGCTTCACGCCGGCAGAGTGCCTGGCCATGCTGAAGGTTCGTGTCATCAATGACTATTACCTTCCGCTGGTTGACGGTGTGAAAGGCTATGTCGAGGCTCCTGTGTCATTGCAGGCCTCTCTTCTTTCCGGTGCCTACAACTTCGGTGTTTCGGCTGCCAAACGATCGACAGCGGCGAGTCTTACCACGGCAGGCAAATACCGACAAGCCTGTGAAGCCCAGACGGCGTTCAACCGTGCCGGCGGTCGCATCGTCAATGGCTTAGTCCTACGTCGTGAGATGGGCGACAAGGAGCGCCTTGGTGAAGCCGAACTATGCGTTTCGGGGCTCTAGCCGATGGGTATCCTCGAATCCATCAAAGCCGCCGTATTTGGTGCGCTTGGCGCTGCAGCGTCTTTTTTCCTCATGCTTGGCATTTATGAGGGTGTGCCTCTCATACGAGACATTCCCTTCATTGGTTCCATCCCCGTCATTGGCGAGCTTGCAACGGGCAGGGTGGCAAGCGAGTCCGCCAAGGCCGCAGCGGCTGCACGGGCCGGATACGTCCAACTCTCCGAAATAACTGCCCTGAATGCACAGCTTGACCGTGAAAGACAAAACACGCTCAGGGCGGCGCAACTTCAGGACCAAGCACAACAGCGTGCAGCAGTGGCAGCAGCAGCGAAGAAGGTGACAGATGACAAACTTGAAGAGACTATTCGCGGCGACACTACTCCCGGCAGCACTTGGACTGCTGATGACGATCAGTGGGTGCGAGACCATCGAACAAAAGCAAACTAAGCAGGTAATCGCGGCAGCTACCATTCAAGGTATGTTGGCAGCACGGCCTTTTGTACCAAAGAAGCCGGCGGAGTGCGAAAGGCATATGCTTCGCGTCTATCCGCAGATCGGTGACAAAAACCGTTCCACGCAATACCGCTGGCTCTACAATGCTGACCTTATTGATGCGCAGATCGATCGGTGCAACCGCTTCATGGATGATTGGGCAAAGGCGCAATGATGGTCGATCTCTCACTCAATGACATCTACAAGTCGATCGGAGCGCTCACTGCCGAAGTGCAGGGGCTTCGCCGTGACATGGAGGCGTCGGAACGGCGGGCCTTTGCCGAGAACCGCGAAGCCGATGAAAAGCGCGCGATTGTTCATCGGAGGATGGACGATATCGTCAACGAAGTCGGCGACATCAAGACCGATATCGCCACCATCACTGACCAGGTCAAGGATAGCAAAAAAGTCACTGACCAGGTGAAGCAATGGCGGGCCGTGGGGTTGGGTGGACTAGGCGTCGTCGGGATTGCCTGCACGGCACTCGGTATCAGCCTTGCCAGCTCGATCGAGTGGATTTCAAAAATATTTCACAAATGATAGTTGGGGATCTGGTCGTTGATTTACTTCTTGCCTTCTAAGATGATGAGACTAGAATCCTATTTGGCAGGATACGTTGGAGTTCTCTTGGGCTTCTCTGAAATATGGGAAGCAGTCGAAGCGACGGTTGTCCACTGGATGACAGCCTACAAGCGCCCGATGGTAACAAGGCCAAGGCCTGCCGCCTATATTTTGTACCCGTAGAACTGAAATATTGATTTCTGGTCCGCTGTTAAATCACCGTCGGCGACGTGCCAAGGCAACAAGGTCACGCCTTGATTGCGTTGTTCGTTGTCGAAATGAGCGATACGCGGTTTGAGCGATTTGGCGGGCGTGAGGTCCCAGTTTTTTGCATTCTGAGTGTTTGCGGCGTTGTAAAAGGCGCTCGCTACAATATCCGCCATCTGAAGGCCGGCACTCCTGTTGTGTTCGATCACATCTATCAACCTGTGGTCCAACACGGAGAATCGTGGGGTACGTGTCTTCTGAAACATCGTTCCCTTAGATGACTGGATAGAGAGAAGTTCCGCGTAAGTTTCAACATGTCTGTAGGAGTGACCGCCGCGACGGCTGAACACGAGCTTAACTTTTCGAGGCTCTGAGTGGTCGATGATCGATCGCCGCTCTATCCACTGGGAAACGCGCTCCAGCAATATTCGAGTGCAATAGTTGTAGAACCAGTTGTTGGGATGCTTTGACCATGCTTCGGCGCGGTGATTTCGGTACTGTCTCATATTTTTCTTATTGGAGACGACCACGAATGCCCGAATGTCCTCCTTGGCCAGTTCTGAGCAAGCTAGGGAGCGGTGCCAAGGCTTTAGATGGCGATAGTGGAGGTCAGGCCGTTGTCTTGCGGCTACCAACTGCCTGATACGCTTCACATACTCAACCGTGTTGGCCTCTTTGTCCGCTTTGATGACTACGCATCCAACAGTGAACCATTCCGTACCGCCAACTGCGTCGAT
>NZ_JBFUMG010000057.1:0-15872 GCF_054049495.1 Phyllobacterium sp. P5_D12
GTCATTGCCTTGATAATCGCCCTATAATGCTCAATACTTGTGAAACCAATTCATAGGTGCTGCACATGGACAATCGAGCTGGAGAGATGGAAGTTTTCGTTCAGGCGGTTGACCTCAACAGCTTCTCTGCTGCGGGGCGGCGCCTTGGCCTTACGCCGTCCGCTGTCAGCAAAATCATCAGCCGTATCGAAGAGAGGCTTGGGACCCGTCTGCTCGTGCGCTCGACGCGCACGCTCAGACTGACGCCGGAAGGTGAAATTTATCACCAGCGGGCGCTGCGAATTGTCGCCGAAATTGATGAGGCGGAACGGGCCGTCGCTTCGGGTGCATCGGCGGCACCACGCGGATTGTTGCGTGTGAACTCTTCCGTGCCAGTCGGAATGATGTGCATTTTACCGCTCGTTCCCAAATTCTTGCGACGCTACCCGGAGGTGGAACTCGACGTTTCCCTGAGCGACGGCGTGGTCGATCTGATCGAGGAACGTGCCGACGTCGCCATTCGCGTTGGTCCTATGCGCAGTTCGAGCCTGAAGGCGCGCAAGCTTTTCGAGAGCAGGGTGGTGGTCATCGCTTCACCAGCCTATCTGGCCGAACACGGCACCCCAATGCATCCCCGCGACCTTGAGCGTCATAACTGCCTTAACTTCAACTTTCGGCGAATACTGAATGAGTGGCCGTTTCGCGACCCCAAAACCGGGGAGATCGATACGATCGCGGTCGCCGGAAATTTCCTGTCGAACAATGGATCGACAGCGCAGCAGATGTGTGTGGCCGGGCTTGGAATCGCCAGGCTGGGCCTCTTTCATGTCAGAGCCGACATTGAGGCCGGGCGGCTGGTCGCGTTGCTTGAGGACTACAACCCGGGTGACATTGAACTCGTCCATGCGGTGTTCGTCGGTCATGAATACCTTGCGGCGCGCGTGCGGAGTTTCGTCGATTTTCTGGCCGAGAATTTAGGCATGGACACCGGACAGCGCGAATGACTTTCTCTTGACGTTATATTCAATGAAATATTACGAATAAGCACGAGCCCGATCATTGGGCGAATGTGGAATCGAGGAAGGGCTATGGCATTATTGGGCCTACATATGCCGCGAGAAACAACATCCTTGCGCCAGCAAGTGACAGACACCCTGCGTGAATCGATCCTGTCGGGATCCTTGCGACCGGGTCAGAAGCTGATCGAGCGTTTGCTTTGCGAGGAACTGCTCGTGAGCCGCACAATATTGCGCGAAGCATTGCAACATCTGCAGGCTGAAGGCGTGATCGTCAGCACACCGCGCCGGGGTCTTTCGGTGGCCAAACCCAACGCGGAGGAAGCCAACCAGATGCTTCGCGTCAGGCAGGCGTTGACGCCCTTGGTGAGCGAGGACTTCGTCCGCAATGCGAGCAATGCGCAGGTGACGCGCCTGCGTGCGCATGTCGATCGTCTGGACGACCAAAATGCCGTGAGCGCGGAGAATAAATTCTACTCCATATTGCTCGAAGGTTGCGGCAACAGTGTTGCAAGCGCGATGCTTACGCTCCTCAACAATCGAATTATCATTCTGCAGCATCTTACGCCGGGCGTCACTAGCCACAATCGGGATACGTTTGACGAACTCCGTGCTATTGTATCGGCAACAGAAGCACGAGACGCCGAGCTGACAAGCCGGCTATGCGCTGCACATGAGACGAGCTCGACAAGCACTCACCGGGAGCTGGCCAACTAGCTGTGATCATTGAAGTTGAACCTTCCGGCATGACATGACTACAATAGCAATGTCGTAGTCCAACCGGAATGCAATGGATGACCGATCCTGACGAACTGAAGATCGTTCGCCGCTCATTCGCCAAGCAGATATTGGCGAGCGTTGGCGTTGAGGATCACCGTATCGAAAATGCCTTTGCGGACGTTCCGCGCGAGGATTTTCTCGGACCCGGACCGTGGCCTATGCGCCGTTTCGGTATTGGCTATGTCGATACGCCAAACGCCGATCCAGTTTATCTCTACACGGACGATCTGGTTGGGATATCGCCGGAGCGGCACATCAACAATGGTGAACCGTCATTGCACGCGCACTTGCTGTGGTGCGCGCATCCAGTAGCAGGCGAACACATTGTGCATGTCGGCGCGGGGGTTGGCTATTACACTGCGATCATGGCACATCTGGCGGGGCCGTCCGGGCACGTTACGGGGATTGAGTTGGAGACTGACCTCGCGGCACGCGCCAAGTCCAATCTTTCCGCCTACCCAAATGTCGCAGTGATTGAAGGTGACGGTACGAAAGTCGAGTTCGAACCGGCGGACATAATCTATGTCAACGCGGGTGCAACGCGCCCCGCCGATATTTGGCTGGACCGGCTCAAAGACGGCGGGCGTCTGGTTTTGCCCATGACCACCGACGATGGATATTCCAGCCAAAGCCGGCGCAGCAGGCCGCGCGGTGCGGTGTTCGTTATCACGCGTGAAGGAAAAGACTTTGCGGCCCGCTGGGTGTCAGGTGTCGCCATCTACCCATGTGCCGGCCTGCGGGACGAAAAATCGGAGGATGCACTCGCAAAGGCCTTTGCGAGTGGCGGCTGGGACCGCGTCACGCGCCTCCACCGTAGCGACGACATCGCGGATGACCGCTGCTGGCTCAAGGGCCTTGGCTGGGCATTGGCCTATGATTGAGAACCACCTTTGTTCAATGCATCGGGAGGATTTCCCCCGATGCATTGGTGCGATGGTCTAGCTGGATGATTTCAGCATTTCCGGATCGACAGGCAGTGTGCGGACACGCTTGCCGGTGGCGGCAAATATTGCGTTCGTCACAGCCGCGCTGACAATGGAGGTTGGCACTTCACCGATGCCGCCAGGCGCCTCTGCGCTTTTGATGAGATGGGTCTCGATCACCGGCACTTCATCGATGCGCATGGGAAGGTAATTGTCGAAATTACTCTGCTCCACCCGGCCGTCTTTTATTGTGATCGCACCGTGCAAGGCGGCGGTAAGGCCGAAGATAGAACCGCCCTCGATCTGTGCTTCGATCGTATCGGGGTTGACCGACATGCCGCAATCGAGTCCGCAGACGATACGTTTGACTTTGACGGCCCCGTCAGGACCAACTTCCACCTCGGCCACCTGCGCGACATAGGAACCGAAAATGAAGGCTACCGAAACGCCGCGGCCCTGACCATCGGGCAAGGGCGTGCCCCATCCGGCTTTCTCTGCAGCCAAAGTCAATACGCCAAGCGCACGCGGGTTGTTTGCGAGCAGCGCCTTGCGGTAGGCAACCGGATCCTGTTTGGCAGCATGGGCTAGTTCATCCATAAAACTCTCGACCACGAACACATTGTGGGTTGGACCAACACCCCGCCAGAACGCGGTAGGCACACCGGGAGGCTCCACCTGAACATAGTCCACATGGATATTCGGCAAGGCATAGGGCGGTTCGGCTGCCGCCTCGACGGCGTCGGGGTCAAGCCCGTTGACGAATAGTTGCGGGACATAGCGCGCAAATATGGAGGAACCGGCGATACGATGGGTCCATGCGACCGGCTTGCCATCAGCGTCCAGTCCGGCCGACATCCGGTCATAGTAATACGGGCGGTACATGTCGTGCTGGATATCCTCTTCGCGGCTCCAGACAACCTTGACCGGGCCATCCACATGCTTAGCGATCTTGACGGCCAATACTGTGCCGTCCGGTTCGAGACGCCGGCCGAAACCTCCACCCAGGAGGTGGTTGTGGATCCGGATTGCTTCCTTTGGGAAACCTGTTACGCCGGCGACGAACATCTGCGTTAAGGTTGGCACCTGCGTACCGACCCAGATATCGCAGCTGTCCTTCTGCATATGGACCGTGCAGTTCATCGGTTCCATGGTCGCATGGGCGAGGAACGGCACCTGATAAATCGCATCGATGCGCTGTGCCGCCGATCCAAGTGCCTTTTCCGCGTCGCCTTCATTGCGAGCGACCGCGCCGGGCTGCTTCGACTTTTCTTCGAGCTCTTTGATGATGTCGGCACTGTTTACCGTGGCATGCGGGCCGTCATCCCATTCTATGGCAGCGGCTTCCAGCCCTTTCTTGGCCGCACCCAGATGATCTGCGACCACCGCTACAGCCTCGTCGATCTTGACGACCTGATGCACGCCCTTCACGGCGAGGGCCGCTTTTTCATCGACGGTCTTCACCTTGCCGCCAAACACCGGCGAGATCGCAATCGCCGCAACTTTCATTCCCGGCAATTTGGTGTCGATGCCATAGATGGCGCGTCCATCGACCTTCATCGGCGTGTCGACTCGCTTGGCAGGTGTGCCGATCAGGGTGAAATCTTTTGGTTCTTTCAGCTTGACGCTGTCCGCCGCCGGTACGGGCAGCTTCGATGCTGCTTCCGCCAGTTCACCATAGCTTAGGTGCTTCGAGCTGGATGCATCTGTGACAACGCCATGTGCCGCTTTGCAGGTCGCAGGTTCAGTGCCCCATTCTTTGGCCGCAGCGGCGATCAAAAGCGTGCGGCCGACGGCGCCCGCCTGACGCAATGGTGTCCAGAACGCTCGCACCGATGATGAAAGGCCGGTCGACTGGATATGCAGGATCGAATTGGCGTAGAGCGCATCGTTGGGCGGTGCATGCTGCACCTGGACCTGATCGAGGTCGACTTCCAGTTCTTCGGCCAGCAACATAGCGAGGGAGGTATATGTACCCTGGCCCATTTCAACCATTGGCATGACCAGTGTGACCGTGCCCTTTGGGTCTATGCGAATGAAGCCATTCGGGGCGAAAGGTGCCTTTACTTCATCTTCGGTCACTTGTGCTGCGTTCGCCGCAAAGACCGATGTCGTCGTACCACCGAGTAGGGCAAAGCCGAGAAGCAATCCGCCGCCTTTCAAGAAGGTGCGGCGCGAGGTGCTGGGTCCAGAGGTTGGTTCATTGAGATTAAGCGTGTCCATGGCTCAGGCCTCCGCTGCTTGCTTGATGGCGGCGCGGATGCGCTGATAGGTGCCACAGCGACAGACATTGCCGGACATGGCGCTGTTGATGTCTTCGTCAGTGGGCTTTGGAGTTTCCGTCAACAGGGCGGCGGCCGACATGAGCTGGCCGGACTGACAGTAGCCGCATTGAACGACCTCAAGGTCTAGCCAGGCTTTTTGCAATGCCGCTCCTTGCGGCGTCTCTCCGATCGCTTCGATTGTTGTGATGGCGCTGTCGCCAATGCTGTCGACCGTAGTAATGCAGGAGCGTGTTGCCACGCCGTCGATATGGACAGTGCACGCGCCACAAAGGGCAGCGCCGCAGCCGAACTTTGTGCCGGTCATGCCGAGCACGTCGCGTATTACCCAAAGCAGTGGAGTGTCGTCATCGACGTCCACGCTATGAGCGGTTCCGTTAATCTTAAGGTTATAGGCCATGGCTTCCTCGAGGGTGGCTGGGGCAGGGGGAAAAGTGGAGTTGACACGAGCTAGAAAGTCGGAGGAGAGCATCTGCGCTCTCGTCAAATCCTCAGCGACGATACGCCGGATGCATCGCCGTGTCCACGGGTTGTAGAATGGGTGCTTGCGCTATTCCGCGAGCTTACTGGAAGAGGTTTCGTAAAGGGTCTTTTCCGAGCCTGCTTCGACCCCGACAAGACTGACATCATAACCCCAAAGGCGGCGGACGTGCCGTAAGGTGGCGCTGCGCGTGTGCTCGTCGAGAACAATACCGTCGCGCACCGTGTGTTGCAGGTGGAGATGCCGGTTGCCGCGAAAATCCACATCGACGACTTGGATGTTGGGCTGGTTCACGCCAATATCATAGCTCCGTGCCAAGGTGCTTCTGATACTCTCATAACCGCGTTCATTGTGGATGGACGCAACCCTGTAGTGATTTTCCTTGGTCTCGTCCTCAAGAGCAAACAATCGAAACTTGCGAATTAGCGCCGGGCTCAAATATTGCAGGATAAACGATTCGTCCCGGTGATTGGCCCAGGCGTCGAGCAATGTTCCACGCCAGTCGCCATTGCCGGCAAACTCTGGAAACCAGTCGCGATCCTCTGCGGTAGGCTTGGTGCAGATACGTTCGATATCCTGCATCATCGCAAAACCGAGCGCATAAGGGTTGAGACCGGAAAAGCGTGGATCATCGAACCCGGGCTGAAACACGACGTTGGAATGGCTGTGCAGCATCTCCAGGAGATTGCCTTCGCTGAGCTGCCCCTTGTCGAACATCATATTCATGATCGTGTAGTGGACGAACGTGGCACAGCCCTCGTTCATCACCTTTGTCTGCCGCTGCGGGTAAAAATATTGCGCGACGACGCGAACGATACGCAGGATTTCCCGCTGCCATGGTTCGAGGATGATGCTGTTCTTCTCGATGAAATAGAGAAGGTTTTCCTCCGGAAGATTGAGTGTCTTCTTGCGCTCGGATAAGTCCCGCTCGGTTTCGGTAGGATCCTCGTCGGCCTTGCGCTGCGGCAGGGTGCGCCACAAGTCGCTGAAGGCGCGCTCCTCATATTCCAGCCGATCGCGGACCCGCTCACGCTCTTTCAAGGGCGAATTACGCGGAGGCCGGTTATAGCGGAACACCGCTTGCTCCATGAGTGCATGGGCGGCATCGATAATGGGCTCCACTGCAGCGAGGCCGTATTTTTCCTCGCAGCGTGCGATGTAGCCTTTGGCAAACTCCATATAATTCAAAATGGCATCGGCATCCGTCCACTGTTTGAACAGATAGTTGTTCTTGAAGAAATGATTGTGGCCGAAGGCGGCATGTGCGGTCACCAATGTCTGCATCGACATGGTGTTTTCTTCCATCAGATAGGTGATGCAGGGATTGGAATTGATGACCAATTCGTACGCAAGTCCACGATGCCCCTTGCGATAGTGGTGCTCTTCATAAACGAAATGTTTGCCGAATGACCAGTGCCGATAGATCAGCGGCATGCCATTTGAGGAATAAGCATCAAGCATCTGCTCGGATGAAATGATCTCCAGCTGGTTGGGATAGACATCAAGATTAAGCTCATCCAGCGCGATTTCCTTGATCGCGTCATACGTGCGGTACAGCGTGTTGAAATTCCATTCGGAGCTCTGAAACAGAAGGTTCGAGGTGTCTGCGCGCTTGTTCATTCGCCGTTGCCCTTTAACCGCTTTTCGCTGTTTTTGGTTGCTTGGCAAAAAGCTGATGGAACACCGGATATATATCCCCGGGCTTGGCTATTCGCGTCATCTGGAAATTGCGCCAGTTTTTTCCGACAAGGCGATACGAGCGCCAAAGCGAGGTGCCATTGTCCGTCGATCTGAAAATCGCGCTTTCCCGTTCATCGAGAATCTCGACATAGGCATAATATTGGCAAAGCTTCATCAGCTCGTTATTCAGAAGATTGACGCAATTTTCGGAATCGCCCGTCAGATTATCTCCATCCGAGGCCTGAGCCGCGTAAATGTTCCAGTCCCTGCTGGGATAACGTTCCTCGATGATACGCCGCATCTCCTCCAACGCTGTGGATACGACCGTTCCGCCGCTTTGTGTGCTGTGGAAGAATGTCTCTTCATCGACTTCGTGTGCCTGATGGGTGTGACGGATGAAGACGATATCGATGCGCTCGTACCGCCGCTTGAGAAACAGGTGCAGCAGAACGAAAAATCGCTTGGCGAGGTCCTTTTCGCGCTCGCCCATGGAACCCGAAACGTCCATCAGGCAGAACATGACCGCATTGGAGTTCGGCACGGGCATAGGCTCGAAGCGATTGAAGCGAATATCGACGGGATCGATGTAGGCCACCAATTTGCGCCGTCGCTGCAAGACCTCAAGCTCCCGGCGCAATTCCACGAGGCGCTCAAGTGATGCCGGACTTGGTTTTGCTTCAGCCTCCAGTAGCGCCACCTCATCGGCGATAGCATCCAGATCGGCTTGCTTCGGTCTCCTCAAGGCAATACGCCGGCCGAAACTGTTGCGCATGGACCGCCCGACATTGATGTTGGTCGGTGCTCCGGCAGTCGTAAAGCCAGCACGCCGAGGCTTGAATGCGATGGCTTCCTTCAGGCTCGACTTGACCATGTCCGGCAGTTCCAGATCCTCGAAAAACAGGTCGAGGACCTCCTCACGCGACAGCACAAAACGGAAATCATCTTCGAGTTCGAGATCGGCCGCGCCGCCTTTGCCGGCACCCGCGCCGCCGCCGGCGCCTGGCTTTGGCAAGCGATCGCCCAGCACGAATTCCCGATTGCCTGGCAAGACATATTCACGCCGGCCGGTAGCGCGATCCGGCGCGAAGCTGGGCTCGCTGGTGCCGCTTACCGGCAGTGAAATGGCGTGCCCGGCATCGACATCCGTTATCTTCTCAGTCGATATTTTCTCGTTAATGACCCGCTTCAGCTCCACGCGCGCACGCCTCAGAAAGCGCTGGCGATTGCTCAGGCTCTTGTCTTTCGGGTTCAGGCGGCGATCAATGAAGTTCGGCATTCACGCACCTTTCTTCGGCGGTCGTCAGCCGGCCTTGTTCACCCGCATGTACCAATCGACCAGGCGGCGAACCTGCCGCTCCGTATAACCGCGTTCGACCATACGCTGGACGAATTCCGTGTGCTGCTTCTCAGTGGCGCCGTCCTTCTTCGAGCCGAAGCTGATAACTGGCAGCAAATCCTCCACCTGACCGAACATGCGTTTCTCGATAACTTCGCGCAGCTTTTCGTAGCTTGTCCACGACGGGTTGCGGCCATTGTTCTTGGCCTTGGCACGCAGGGTGAACTTTACCACCTCGTTGCGGAAATCCTTCGGATTGGCGATGCCCGCAGGCTTTTCGATCTGCGATAATTCGCTGTCAAGAATGCCCCGGTTGAGTATCTGCCCCGTGTCTGGATCCTTGTAGTCCTGATCTTCGATCCACGCGTCGGCATAGGCGATATAACGGTCAAACAGGTTTTGGCCGTATTCACTGTAGGATTCCAGATAGGCTTTCTGGATTTCGTGGCCGATGAATTCGGCATAGCGCGAGGCAAGTTCAGTCTTGATGAAATCGAGATAGTTCGCCTCGATCTCTTGCGGAAACTGCTCACGTTTGATTGCCTGCTCCAGCACATACATGAGATGCACCGGATCGGCCGCCACCTGCTTGGTATCGTAGTTGAAGGTTTCCGAAAGTACCTTGAAGGCAAATCGCGTGCTGATGCCATTCATGCCCTCATCGACACCGGCCGCATCGCGATATTCCTGCACAGATTTGGCTTTCGGATCGGACTCTCTGAGATTCTCGCCGTCGTAGACACGCATCTTCGTGTACAGCGGCGAGTTCTCATGCTCAGCCATACGGGTGGAGACCGTAAACCGACTAAGTATTTCCAGCACTTCCGGTGCACATGGGTTATTCAAGAGCTCGCTCTCACGCAGCAGCTTTTCGTAAATCTGCTTTTCCTCGGTGACCCGCAAGCAATAGGGAACTTTGACCAMCGACATGCGATCAAGGAACGCTTCGTTGTTCTTGTTGTTCTTGAATTGCAGCCATTCGGATTCGTTCGAGTGTGCCAGAATGATACCCTGGAACGGGAAAGCACCGAAATTCTCGGTTCCGTTGTAGTTACCCTCCTGCGTCGCCGTCAGCAAAGGATGCAGCACTTTGATCGGCGCTTTGAACATTTCGACGAATTCAAGCATGCCCTGTGTCGTCCGGTTCAACCCGCCACTGAAGGAATAGGCGTCAGGATCGGCCTGGCTGAAATTTTCGAGCTGGCGAATATCGACCTTGCCGACCAGCGAAGAGACATCCTGGTTGTTGTCGTCGCCGGGTTCCGTCTTGGCAATGCCGATCTGGCGCAATCGCGACGGCATAATCTTGACGACGCTGAATTTAGAGATATCGCCGGCAAACTCGTCAAGCCGCTTTGTGGCCCATGGTGAGATCAGACCGTTGAGACGACGACGGGCAATTCCATATTTGTCTTCGAGCAGGCCGGACATTCGTTCCGGGTGGAAAAGGCCCAGCGGAGATTCGAAGATGGGGCTGATCTGGTTCCCGGCCTTCAGCGTGTAGATGGGCCGGTGTTCCATGAGTTGCTTGAGCCGCTCGGCCAACGAAGACTTGCCACCACCAACGGGGCCGAGCAGATAAAGTATCTGCTTACGCTCCTCGAGACCCTGGGCAGCATAGCGGAAATAACCGACGATCCGTTCGATCGTATCTTCCATGCCGTAGAAGTCGGCAAAGGCTGGATAGATCTTGATGGTGCGGTTGAGAAAGATCCGGCCGAGACGTTCGTCATCGCTGGTATCGACCAGGGTCGGCTCGCCAATAGCGTCCACCATTCGTTCGGAAGCGGTGGCAAACATCTTTGGATCATTGCGGCAAGCGAGGAGATATTCCTGCAGGCTCATCTCTTCCTGCTTCTCGCTGCTGTAGATCTCAGAGAAGAGGCTAAATACGTCAGAAGCTTGCGTAGTCATGTTTACCTCCAGCCACGTGCAAATTCAGTGGAATCTGAGCCGAAGGGGCCGCCCCTCGCTCAGAGGATTGCATGCCGAATGGACACAGTGTCGGATGAGTCGCTGCACTGCGCAAGACACTGATTGCTATAATATTGTATATATCAATCAAGATATTGAGATGKGTCCGCCGTCGAACGATTATCATCCCGCATATTTATGTCCTTCCTATGGCTATGTAGGAAGTCCTATTGCCTATAGTAACGGGTAAGAAGAAAGAATTTGCCGAAAATTACGCCCCTATTGGCGCAGGGGTGCGATTTTTGAGGTTGAGGAGATTGCCCGAAAGGATAAGCGCCGCACCAAGAGCGGTGAAAACATCGATCCGTTCGGAATAGATCAGCCAGCCAAGCACAGCCGTCAGCGGCACGCGCAGAAAGTCCATGGGAATGACTACGGTCGCATCGGCGTACTGCAAGGCCTTCGCCATGCAAAAATGCGAAAATGTGCCGGTGAAAGCAATGATCACCACCCACGGCATGACATGAAGTGAGGGCCAGTGCCAGACGTAGATGGCGGGCAGAAGGCCTATCGCCGACTGGATGATCAACATCCAGAAAATGATCTTCACAACGCTGTCCGTTCGGGTCAAAGATTTGACCATCGTGAACGATATGCCGAAGGTGAGGGCAGCGCCGAGCACGATGAGCTGACCCACCTCCACTGTGCCTATGCCAGGCCGGACGATGATGATGACGCCGATGATACCGAGGGCAATCGTCAGGATCCGCCAAATGTTCAATCGCTCGCCGAGAAAGGCCACAGCCATTACCGCTGTCCAGGCTGGCGTTGTGAATTCGATGGCGATGACCTGTGCGAGCGGGATCATTGACAGGGCCTGCAACCAGGCAAACTGCCCGGCATAATGCGCTGTGTTTCGTCCGAGGTGCTGCCAGATACGCGCGGTCTTCATAGCCCTGAAACCACCCGATGAGCGTATCAAGGGATAGAGCATGGCGAGCCCGATAACTGAGCGCATTTCCATGATCTGGAAAACGTTGAGCTCGCGCGAAGCTTCGCGGCCGGAAATCGCCATGAGCAGGATGGCGGTAAGCGAACCGGTCATCCACAACGCTGCTTTCAGGTTGGACTGCTGTACTTCCACGATGGACGGGCGTTATTTCGCGTAGACGCTGGCGAAGTCGGCAAAACCCTTGACCTCGATCGGATTGCCTGAGGGGTCGCGGAAGAACATCGTCCACTGCTCGCCGGGCTCACCCTTGAATCGCACGACAGGCGGCATGACGAAGTCGACGTCCGCCTGTTTCAGCCTGTCGGCCAGCGCATTCCAGTCATCCAGCGGTAGGACAACCCCGAGATGCGGCATTGGCACCATGTGGTCGCCGACCTTGCCGGTATTTGTTGTTTCGAAAGGCTTGCCCAGATGCAGTGAAATCTGGTGGCCAAAGAAGTCAAAATCCACCCAGGTTTCGGTGCTGCGGCCTTCTTCACATCCGAGAACTCCACCGTAAAATTGCCTTGCATCGTCGAGATCAGTGACGTGATAGGCAAGGTGAAACAATGAGCGCATTGGAGATATCCTGGTGAGGCGGGAGTGCGCTGAAACCTAGCAGCAGATATCCAAGCAGACAATAAAAGGTTGCAGGAAATACAAGGTTTCAACTTCTGCTCAGGGGAACCAAATCACCCAACTGTGAGTTGTATTGAGCTACACTCGCCTTGATCCCGAAAACAGGAAGTTTGAAATGTCCATATTGATCAGCCTCTTGATCACCGTTCTGGTGATCTTTCTTGTTCTTTACCTTGTCCAGATGCTGCCTCTGGATGCCCGTGCAAAACAGATCGTGCGGGTCATAGTGGTGGTGATCGGTATTATTTCATTGTTGCGCTATCTCGCCGTTTTTTAAGCATTTCAACGGGCGGGATATTTCGTTCCGCCCGGTTTTTACTGATCCGCCAACTGTTCCAACAACCAGTCGCGAAACGCCCGGATCTTCGGCACATTTCGCCGCGCTTCCGGATAAACCAACCAATAGAAATGATCGTCATTGCCGACAATATCGAATGGCTGGATAAGCTGACCTTGTTTCAACTCCGTCTCATAAAAGACCGGAGTGAGAATGCCGACTCCTTGACCCGCGATCACGGCTTTGCCCTCCAGGTGCTGATCGCCGAACCGGCTGCGTGGATTACCGCGTAAGTCGGGGTTTGGAACTCCCGCCGCTGCAAACCATATTTTCCACCATGGATCGCTCGGATCGACGACCGGCAACTTGAGAAGGTCCGCAGGTGTTTTTACGCCACCAATTGTTGCCGCAAGCGCAGGGCTGAGCATGGGCGCAAAGTCGGCGCCAAAAATCTTGTGCGAAATCATGCCAGGCCAACGCCCGCCACCCGAACGTATGCCGATGTCAGCGTCTTGGCGGGCAAAATCGATTATCTCGCGCGTTGCTTGCAACCGGACCGCAAGAGATGGGTGCGCCAACTGGAATGAACCCAGCCGTGGCACGAGCCAGTTTGCTGCAAATGTTGGAATGGTCGTGATCGTAAGAATACCATCGGCGTTTTCACGAGTCGCGGCAATTGCCGCGCGCATCATGTCAAACGCCTCGCTGATTGCCGGCGCGAGCCGCGCTCCAACTTCAGTCAGGATCACTTGGCGTGGCCGGCGCAGGAAAAGCGCTGCCCCGATTCTCTCTTCCAGGAGCTTGATCTGGTAGCTCACTGCTGCCTGCGTCATTCCGAGTTCTTCTGCGGCATTGGTAAAACTGCCGTGGCGCGCGGCAGCTTCAAAGACGCGAATGGCGGCTAGGGGAGGCAGATTCATCAATAGTCTCACATAAGCTGTCCTTATGCATGCTACTCGGCGTTTTGTTGGAAAACAAGCTCAGAAGGGCGCATTTACAACGGGGACGCAACACGTCACAACATTCGGAGTCGAAGTTATGAACCCTGTATCAGCATCCACATCGCGCTTATCAAGCCACGCTTCATGGTGGAGCCGAGTTGCAAATCCGGGGAAGCCCGACAACGACGAAAGTCAGCTTGCCAATATGGATACCGAGGATTTTTCCGATCATATGCTCAGGGACATCGGTATATACGATGGCCGGGCCATAAGGGGCCAACGAACAGACCACGACGATCTGAGCGATCTGCTCAGAGACCATCCCAAGCGTTTTTTATAGTGCGATGTTCAAGAGTCGAAGTCGGTTTCCAAGCGTTTTTCAAGCGCAACAAGGTCATCGGGCAGTGGCATGCCCATGGCCTTCAACTCGTTGAGGTGTTCGCGCAGTGTCTCGTGAATTTCATGAGCATCCGTTGGCCGTCGCACCATCTCTTCGACCAGAAGCGCGATCCGGGCCTTGATGTCTTCGAACGCCATGGTGTGGTCCTTTCACATGCACTGCAGATAGTACACTACCAGATTAATCATGGCCGGAATATTGCGTATCGGAGACCTTTTCCATCCATTCGACGGTTTTACCGTCCAAGGCTTCCTGCATTGCGATATGGACCATGAAATTTTCGGGACCAGCGCCGTGCCAGTGTTTTTCGCCGGGCGGAATCCATACCGTATCGCCGACCTTGATCTTTTGTATCGGCCCACCCCAGACCTGCGCTAAACCCGATCCGGATGTTACGTGCAGTGTCTGGCCGAGAGGATGCGTGTGCCATGCGGTCCTCGCACCGGGCTCAAAGCGCACGACAGCTGCTTGCAGTCGTGCTGGTGCGCCTGCATCGATAATCGGCTCTACCCAGACGGTGCCGGAGAACCAGTCGGATGAAGCGCGGCGCGTCGGGACCGATCCGGATGGCTTGATGTCCATTTCTATTCTCCTGCAAATTGAGCCGCTTCCGGCATGCCAAGGCTGTTGTACGGCAGTGTTGCTGCAGTAGAGGCGATCACCGTATCGAGGAAACCAGGAAATCGGCTTTCCAGATCGCCGCGTCGAAGTGTCAGTAGCCGTTTGGTACCTTCGGGGCGAACATGGATGATACCGGCCTCACGTAACTTCGCTACGTGATAGCTGATTGCTGTCTTTGAGCCGAACTGCAGAAACTGGCCGCAAGTCATTGCCCGTTCGCCGTTACGGGCGAGAATGGCGATGATCGCAAGGCGCGTTTCATCGCCAAGTGCGGTCAAGACGGCAGGCAGCGCGATGTACTCGACGGGCGGATGCGGGAGATAATCAGTCATGGGAGTTTTAATAGCAATTGTCAGGAGAGATTTCAATGTTCAATGTTTGTTGAACTTTATTCTTGACACCCGGAGAGAGTGGGTTCATTAGTTCAATGATCATTGAACATTAAGGTGCTCCCATGGATATTCGTCTCGTCGGATTGGCGCTTGGCACATTTGCAATCGGCATTGAGGGTTTCGTTGTCGCCAGCCTCCTGCCGCAGATTGCCGGGGACACGGGCGTTACCTTGGTGCAGGCCGGCTACCTCGTCGTGACCTATGCCTTGGCTTATGCAATCGGCGCCCYGATCGCTGCTGCACTCACAGGTGCATTCGAGAGGCGCAACGTTCTCACAGGCAGCGCTCTCATATTTGTGGCGGGAGCAATTCTTGCCGCCGTTTCACCAACATACCTCCTCCTTATGGCAGCACGTGTATTGATTGCTGTGATGGCGGGTCTTTACGCAGCTACAGCTCAGGCAACGGCAGTCGCCATTTCCGAACCGCATCACCGCGCCCGCGCCATCGCCGCAATTGTCGGTGGCACGACGCTGGCAGTTGCCTTTGGCGCACCGCTTGGAGCCTTCATCAGCGACTTGGCAGGGTGGCGCGGCACCTATTTCTTCATCGCTTCGATAGGAGCGTTGGCTACCCTGATCGTCTGGTTCCTTGTGCCGCGCGGGCTCTATGCAGATCGATTGAGCCTGGCGCAACGTCTTGGTGTCATTCGTCATCCCGGGTTAGCGCCGGCGCTCTTGACGATGCTGCTTTATATGACCGGCGCATTCGCGGTTTACACGTATGTAGCGGCTATCGCCGTCGAAGGCGTCGGACTCAGCCATTCAATGATGCCAGTCGTATTGCTGACGTTCGGGATTGGTGCTGCTCTTGGAAATATCCTTGGGGGACAGCTCTCGGATCGTCTCGGAGCGAAGAAAACTGTCATTACGGCATCTGTGCTCAACGCCATCGTTCTGATGGCCGTGAGCTGGATCATGCAATTGCCTGACAATATTGCCGGTCCGGCTCTCATCGCAATCATGGTGGTCTGGGGCGTCATCGCCTGGATGTTCCCGCCAGCACAGGCGAGCCGGGTTCTGGCCATTGCACCGGAAAGCGCTCCATTGGCTCTGTCGCTCAATTACTCGGCACTTTATCTCGGCGTTGCACTCGGTTCGATGATCGGCGGGCTGATCATTGCCCATGTCGGCCTCGAATATCTCGGCTGGATCGGCGGTATATTCCCGCTTATGGGTCTGGTCGTCATGCGGCTGGCTGGGTCGCCCAACAAGCAGCAACTG
>NZ_JBFUMG010000058.1:0-14848 GCF_054049495.1 Phyllobacterium sp. P5_D12
TGGATATAGAGACCGCGTTTCTTAGCGCTAAAACCCTGATTGATCAGGCTCTCGCGAAGAACACGCATTAGACCATCTGCAACCGACCCACGCACCGGATTGCCCTTCAATGGGCGGGTTGGCATGCAGGTGAACCGAAACACGAACCACCGGTGCTGTGTCCGACGAGTTTTCCGGACACTCAGGAGTATTTATGTCTGAAGCCAATCCAACGCGCGAAGATTTCGAAGCTCTTCTCGCCGAGTCCTTTGCCACCAATGACCTTGCTGAAGGTTATGTCGTCAAGGGCCGTATCGTCGCCATCGAAAAAGACATGGCGATCATCGACGCCGGCCTCAAGGTCGAGGGCCGCGTTCCGCTGAAGGAATTCGGCGCGAAAGCCAAGGACGGTTCGCTCAAGCCGGGCGATATCGTTGAAGTTTACGTCGAGCGTATCGAAAATGCCCTCGGCGAAGCAGTTCTGTCGCGTGAAAAAGCACGCCGCGAAGAAAGCTGGGTCCGTCTCGAAGAGAAGTTCAACCGCGGCGAACGCGTCGATGGTGTGATCTTCAATCAGGTCAAGGGTGGTTTCACCGTCGATCTCGACGGTGCCGTAGCCTTCCTGCCGCGCTCGCAGGTCGACATCCGTCCGATCCGCGACGTTACCCCGCTGATGCACAACCCGCAGCCCTTCGAAATCCTCAAGATGGACAAGCGTCGCGGCAACATCGTTGTATCGCGCCGTACCGTTCTTGAAGAGAGCCGTGCGGAACAGCGCTCCGAGATCGTCCAGAACCTCGAAGAGGGTCAGGTCGTTGAAGGCGTTGTCAAGAACATCACCGATTACGGTGCGTTCGTTGACCTCGGCGGCATCGATGGTCTTCTGCATGTGACCGACATGGCATGGCGCCGCGTCAACCATCCGTCGGAAATCCTGTCCATTGGCCAGACGGTCAAGGTACAGATCATCCGTATCAACCAGGAAACCCATCGTATTTCGCTCGGCATGAAGCAGCTCGAAAGCGATCCTTGGGATGGTATTGGAGCGAAGTACCCGATCGGCAAAAAGATCACAGGTACGGTTACGAACATCACCGACTACGGTGCGTTCGTCGAGATCGAGCCAGGCATCGAAGGCCTTATCCACGTTTCCGAAATGTCCTGGACAAAGAAGAACGTGCATCCGGGCAAGTTGCTCTCGACAACACAGGAAGTCGAAGTCGTTGTTCTCGAAGTGGATCCGGTCAAGCGCCGCATCTCCCTCGGCCTCAAGCAGACACTCGACAACCCGTGGACGACCTTCGCAGACAAGTTCCCTGTTGGCACGATCGTCGAAGGCGAAGTCAAGAACAAGACCGAGTTCGGCCTGTTCATTGGCCTCGACGGCGATGTGGACGGCATGGTTCACCTCTCCGACCTCGACTGGAACCGTCCAGGCGAGCAGGTCATCGAAGAGTACAACAAGGGTGACGTGGTTAAGGCGCAGGTTCTCGATGTCGACGTCGAGAAGGAACGCATCTCGCTCGGCATCAAGCAGCTGACCGGCGACAAGGTCGGCGAAGCCGCGACTTCGGGTGAACTGCGCAAGAACGCTGTTGTTACCGTTGAAGTCACGGGCATCACCGATGGTGGTCTTGAAGTGCGTCTGGTCGATCATGACCTCGACTCGTTCATCCGACGCGCTGATCTGTCCCGCGATCGCGACGAACAGCGTCCGGAACGCTTCACGGTCGGTCAGAAGGTTGACGCCCGCGTCATCGCCTTCGACAAGAAGACCCGCAAGCTGCAGGTTTCGATCAAGGCGCTGGAAATCGCCGAAGAGAAGGAAGCTGTTGCCCAGTACGGTTCGACCGATAGCGGCGCTTCTCTCGGCGACATTCTCGGTGCCGCTCTGAAGAGCCGCGAAAAGAACTAAGTTCTTTTCCTGACCTTGAAACAAATGAAACCCGCCGGTGCGAGCCGGCGGGTTTTTCTTGTTCTAGAGCAAATTCCCTCCGACAGAACGATTCAATATGATGGGAAATTGCTCTTATCAAATCGTATCGAACTGGACGAGGATAAACGCCACCTGCGTAACAAGTGCCAAAGCCAGTACGACCAGCTGGATTTTTTGCCGGCGTACATAAATTCCCAATCCGAACAGGGCGATCAGGAAGAGGTTGCGGAAGGGATATTCTGCTCCGAGTGTTCGAAAATGAGCCATGCCTTTCATGGCGGTGTCCAGAAAATCGCAAATGAATATGGATACCAGTATTCCGAAGAACCAGGCTCTGCGCGACATGAAATAATCTTCATAGCCGGAATAGCCCTCCATGCTGTCGGGGAAAAGCATGCTGCACGCAAGAAAATGCAGGCTGGCAAAGAAAATGACAAAGAGATATGCCTCGAATTTCCACAAAACCAGCGCATGTAGATAGAACTCGAACCACCAGAAATGGACGACCGTGAGGAAAGCGAACAACACCCAGCCAAGGTGCACCACATAGATATTCTTGCGCTGTGGGTGCTGGATGATACGAGCGATGCCGGTCAGCAAACGCGAGACGCTCAGGCCAAGTACGATGCCGATAATCACGCGTACATGGGTGAAGACTTCCGGATTCGGAATACCGCCCTCCATTGCATCCTCCCGTTGCCGCTTGTCGATGTTTGCAATCAGAGGTCACATGCTACTGGAGTAGCAACCCAATGCAACCTCGCATGCCATTTCAGCGACGTCAGCTTGGCGCAAGTTATCATACGTAAACTTTAATGATTGAATGAGAAAACTTTTTGGTGCGGTGCGTTGAGGAGGACGAGCGAACCGCAAATAGCTCTATCTAATTGATGCGGTTTAAATAAAATCTTGACGCATGTCACTCATGCTGTAAATTTTCAACCATTAAGAGTGGCCCTATATCAATCATGAGATGTATTGCGTCRGCGTAGTTTTCAGCAATGATTGCAAATGTCCTTCGCAATTTCTTCGCCGGCATACGGTTTTTGGAATGAGCAAGGGATTGTAAAAAGGAATGCCGCGGTGAATCAGCCGATCAAGACAATGGAAGACTTCTCTGCATTTGTAGGATTGTCGCGCCCCACTGTGTCTAAATATTTCAACGACCCCACTTCGGTGCGCAAGAAAACCCGCGACATCATCGAAGCGGCCATCAAGAAGTCCGGCTTCCGGCCAAACATATTCGCCGTCAATCTCAACCGACGCCGCACTAATATTCTTGGTATCATCGTTCCGAATTCGACCGACCCGTTCTACATGGCGCTGACGCGGCGCATCGAAGGCATCGCCGAACAGACCGGTTATCTGGCTTTCGTTTTGAGTTCTGACGGCAAGCCGGAGCTTGAAGAACGTGCCATCGAGACCTTCAAGTCCATGAACGTCGCGGGTGCCATTATTGGACCGCTCGGCGTAAAGTCGCATCACGACAAGCTGGCCAAGCTCGGCGAATCAATTCCACTCATCTACGTCGATTCACCGCTTGATGCGACGTCGCCGTTCGTCGGCACCGACAACCGGCAAAGTTTCAAACTGATCGTAGACTATCTGACGCGGTCCGGTGACCAGCCCTGCTATTTCGGCATGTCTCCGGTTAACAGCAACGCTTATGAGCGCCGCGACGCCTATAACGAGGCAATGAAGAACCTGAACCTCGAACCCCGCTTCGTGAAGGTCGATCCGGGTTTGACCTGGGAGTTCGAAAAATTTGCCTTCGATGCGACGACTCGCATCCTCAGGGAAGGCGGTTTCCCGACAAAGACCGTGCTTTGCGCCACCGACCGTATCGCTTTCGGCGTAGTGGCTGCCGCCTACCAAGCGGGCCTCAAGGTAGGGCGTGGCGCGGATTGCGACCTGCGCGTTGCCGGCCATGACGACCAGCCGCTGTCGCGTTATATGTGCCCCCCACTGACGACCGTTGCGCAGAACTACAATGAAATCGGCAGGTTGGCCATCAAGCTATTGTTCGACAAGCTCGGCGAAAACGACGAAGCGAAGATCGAGATTCCCGCCGACCAGCGTATCCTTCTAAACGCCGAAATCATGTTGCGTATGTCGGCATAGTTCCGGGATATGTGTCCCTAGACTTTCACGACCTGCTCCACACGGTCCTCTGCGCCGAACAATTGCAGATAGCGTTTGATCTCCGCCGGATCGCCAGTTGCCTTCTTTGGGTTATCGGAAAGCTTGACCGCGGGACGTCCATTCGCGTCACTGACTTTGCACACCAGTGAAATCGCATTCAGCTGATCGTTATAGCGTGGCGCGCAATCCTCGAAATCATTTGTAAGGTTGGTGCCCCAACCAAAACTCATACGCACTTTGCCGTCGAAGTGGCGATAGGTTTCCTCAATCGTATCGACATCGAGCCCGTCGGAAAACACCAGCAGCTTTTCCCGTGGGTCCTTGCCCTTTGATCGCCACCAGGCAAGGATTTTCTCTCCTCCCTCGATCGGAGGCGCACTGTCCGGGCGAAAACCTGTCCAGTCCGCCACCCAGTCCGGCGCGTCACGAAGAAACGCGGCGGTTCCAAAAGCATCGGGGAGGACAATCAGCAGGTTGCCGCCATAATAGCGGTTCCAGTCTTGCAAAACTTTGAAGGGTGATTTCAGCAACTCTGCGTCGGTTGTACTCAATGCAGCAAGTACCATAGGCAGTTCGTGTGCGTTGGTGCCGAGCGCTTCCAGATCGTTGTCCATTGCCATCAACACATTGCTTGTGCCAGTAAAGGCCTCACCGATACCTTCTTTCAGGGCTTCGACGCACCAGCGTTGCCAAAGAAAGGAATGGCGCCGACGTGTGCCGAAGTCGGAAATTTTGATGTCGGGGAGTGCACGCAACCGCTCCACCTTCGACCACATCTTGGCCTTGGCACGGGCATAAAGGACGTCAAGTTCGAACCGGCCCATCTTCTTCATGGCAGCACGCGAACGCAGCTCGTTGATGATGGTCAGCGCCGGTATCTCCCACATCGTCGTGTACATCCACGGCCCGTAGAAATTCAGTTCGTATTGTCCGTCCCGCTTCGTCAGTTCGTATTCCGGCAATTGAAAGTTTGACAGCCATTGGAGAAAGTCCGGTTCGAATATCTGGCGCTTGCCGTAGAACGTGTTACCCCCGAGCCAGATCATTTCTTTTTTGGAAAAGCGGGTCGTCCGCGCGTGATCGAGCTGCTCTCGCAATTCCTGTTCGTCGATCTCGTCGGCAAGCCGGACCTTGGTCGTGCGGTTGATCAGCGTAAATGTCGCATCCACTTCGGGATAGACGCCCCAGATCATCTGTAGCATCAGCAGTTTGTAGAAATCCGTGTCGAGCAGGCTGCGGACGATCGGATCGAGCTTGAACGTGTGGTTGAACACGCGCCGTGCGATATCGGTCTTCGTCGCCATTGACTGCTTTCCCTGCGAATTTTCCGCCCGTCATGTTGCACGCCAGAACCGGGCCTTCAAGGAGTGACAAGCAAATCCGGCTAATTTCGGCGGATCGAGTGGCCGTGCGCACTCCATTAAATATTTGTAACATAACGGAATTGTCATTAACGGTTAGGTAAAACCCCCTTATTCTGCACTACAAACAACCGTTCGCGCTGGCTTGCGCGTTGGGATATGATCATTTTGTGCTGGCTCTGCTTGTGCGGGACCGGCTTTTTGGAGTGATATATGCGGCTTTCGAAGCAACTGATTTTTGCCGTGCTGATTCTGGTTCTTGCTGGAGCTGGCTGGCTGTATTTCTATCCAGGCTCGAAGGCTGGCATTGATCGCAACTCGACCGCAGCAACCGAACCCGCGGGTGGTCAGGGACAGCGTCGCGGCGGACAGGCTTTGCCGCTTGTCGTCGTCCGTGCTGCGGCCGAAGCGAAAATCAACGACAAATTGTCGGCCATTGGCACCGGCAAGGCCAAGAGTTCCGTTGCAGTTACTCCATTCACCGCCGGGCGCCTGACCGAAATTCTCGTCACATCAGGGACCAAAGTAAAGGGCGGCGATGTGATTGCCCGTCTTGATTCAGAAGCCGAAAGTATCCTTGTCGACAAGGCGCGGGTAGCACTGAGGGACGCACAGACCAAACTCAAACGCGCGGAAAGCCTGCGTTCAAGCAACACGGTATCCGCTGTTCAGCTTTCCGAAGCAGCTTTGGCGGTCGATAATGCCGCCCTCAACGTTCGCGAGGCGGAACTGGCCCTGGATCGCCGGGCGATCAAAGCTCCCATTGGTGGCATTGTCGGCATCCTGCCTATAAACGCGGGCAACTACATCACGATATCGACCACCGTCGCAATGATCGATGACCGCTCCGATCTTCTGGTTGATTTCTGGGTGCCTGAACGCTTTGCGCCGRCCATATCAATCGACCTGCCGGTGACAGCGACATCGATCGCCCGCCCGGGTGAAACCTTTAAAGGTGCCATTAGCGCCATCGATAACCGTGTCGATCCGACCAGCCGTACGCTGCATGTTCAGGCGAAAATCACCAATCCAAATGATGCCTTGCGCGAAGGCATGGCCTTCCAGATGGCGGTCGGCTTTCCGGGAGACACTTACCCGACTGTTGATCCCCTCGCCGTTCAGTGGGGTACTGAGGGCGCCTATGTCTGGAGGATTGACGATAACAAGGCGACGCGCGTTCCGGTGCGTGTCGTCCAGCGCAACACCGCCTATGTGCTGGTCGACGCCGACATAAAGCCCGGCGATCAGATTGTGGCCGAAGGCGTGCAGTCAGTCCGCCAGGACGGGCTTGTCCAAATTCAGGGACAGCCGGCTCCAGAGGCCAATACCAGCGCGGAGCCAACTGCTTCCGTCGGCGAACGGGGCTGAGGTCTGGCGGTGAGCACGTCAAACGGACAGAACGATTCCAGTTTTACCGCACTTTTCATTCGTCGACCCGTCATGGCGCTGGTGCTCAATGCCCTGATCGTCGTCGCGGGTCTTGCCGCCTGGTATGGCGTCGATGTCCGCGAATTGCCCGATGTCGACCGCCCGGTAGTCACGGTCTCGACGGATTTCGAGTCCGCCGCCGCCGAGACGGTGGACCGGGAGCTGACCTCGGCGATAGAAGGCGCGGTATCGCGCGTTTCCGGCGTCAAGTCGATTTCGTCCAGTTCGTCGTTCGGCAGCAGCCGCGTAACCGTCGAGTTCAATGATGGCGTCGACCTCAATGTCGCGGCAGCTGATATGCGCGATGCCATCAGCCGCATAACCAACACATTGCCCGACGAGGCCGACCCGCCGCGTATCGTCAAAGCCGATGCCAATTCCGATGCGGTGATGCGCCTGGCCGTCACCTCGGACACCATGGCGGTCGAGGACATGACAGTCCTCGTCGAAGACCAGATCGAGGACGTTCTCGCTTCGGTCCCGGGCGTCGCCGACGTTCAGGTCAATGGCAACCGCAGCAAGATATTCCGCATCGACATCGATCAGGGCAAGGTTGCCAGCCTCGGAATGAATATCGCGGACATTCGCAACGCACTGACCACGATGGCCTTCGATACCCCTGCCGGTCAGCTCAACAGCAATGACCAGAGCATCGTCGTTCGTGCAACGGCTCCGGTATCAACGCCGGAAGACTTCGAAAACATCATTATCAAAGGTCAGACGAAGATCCGCGACGTGGCCACAGTAACGATGGGCCCCGACATCGGCACCTCGATTCTGCGTGCCAACGGCAAGACCGGCATTGGTCTCGGCATTATCCGCCAGGCTCAATCCAACACGCTCGACATTTCGAAAGGCGTCCGTGCCGCGGTCGCGCAACTGCAGCAAACGCTACCCGAGGGTGTCGACATCCGCGTAACCAGCGACGATGCTGACTTCGTTAATGGCGCAGTCCATGAGGTGGAAATTGCGCTCGGCGTTTCTGTCGTCATCATCATCCTGATCATCTACCTCTTCCTTTGGGACATTCGCGCAACCCTTATCCCGGCTGTCAGTCTGCCTGTGGCGCTGATTGGCACCATTTCTGCTATCTATCTTGCTGGTTTCTCAATCAACATCCTGACGCTGCTCGCCCTGGTGCTGGCGACCGGTCTGGTGGTGGACGATGCCATCGTGGTGCTGGAAAACATCGTGCGCCGTCGCAATCAGGGCATGGGTCCGCGCGCTGCCGCGGTTCTCGGGACGGAGGAAGTGTTCTTTGCGGTCATTGCGACGACGGTGACGCTCGCGGCGGTTTTCGTGCCGCTATCCTTCCTTCCTGGCCAGACCGGAGGACTCTTCCGCGAGTTTGGTTTCGTTCTGGCCATCTGTGTGCTTCTGTCCGCCGTCGTGGCGTTGACGCTGTGCCCGATGCTGGCTTCCCGCTTGCTCAGTGCGAGTGAGGCCAAGCATCAGGATGTCACCCACACACCGGGACGGGTGGCTCGTGTCGGAAGCTGGTTCGGCAATCTTTACAAGCGCATGTTGCATGTTTGCCTTGCCGCCCCGTGGATCGTTGTCGTGGTCTCGGTGCTGTTTGCCGGCGCGGCGTTTGGCGCGTTTTCCCTTCTCAAGCAGGAGTTGACACCAGTCGAAGACCGAGCTTCGGCATTCCTGCGCATTACCGCGCCGCAGGGCGTTAGTCTGGAATATCTCGGTGATGAGATGCGTCAGATCGAGCAATTGATCCAGCCGCTACGCGATAGTGGCGAAATCCAGAATACGTTCTCGATCGCCGGCCAGAATGGCAATACCAACCGTGGCTTCATGGTCCTCAGTCTCGCCACCTGGAAAGAGCGGACGCGGAGCCAGCAGGAGATCCTTGCCGACGTCTCAAAACGGGTCCGCAACATTCCAGGTATCCAGGTTTTTGCCGCGCAGCCAAACTCGCTTGGCATTCGCGGTGCCGGTAATGGCCTGCAATTTGCTGTCGTCGGCACCAGTTATGCTGAGCTCGGAACCACCGCCGCCAAGATCGTGGCGGAGCTTGAAAAGGACAGCCGCTTCGACCGCCCGCGCCTGACCAATGAGCCGACCCAACCGCAACTGGCCGTGTCGATTGACCGTGAGCGCGCTTCGGATCTCAATATCAATATCACTGGCCTGGCCGAAGCGCTGCAATCGGTGCTCGATGGTTACAAGGTCGGTTCCGTCTATATCGAAGATCGTTCCTACGATGTGAAACTTGTATCGAGCACAAATCCCATCAATGATCCGACAGACCTTGAAAACGTGTTCCTGCGCACCGGCGATGGACGGTTCGTCCCGATGTCGACGATTGCCAAACTCACCGAAGTCGCAGTTCCACCGGCATTGACGCGTGAACAGCAGATGCGTTCCGTCGCCATCACCTCGAGCCTCAGACCGGATTTTGCACTCGGCGATGCCTACAAGGACGTGCAGGAGGTCGCCGCACCTTTGCTGCCCTCCGGCTATCGCATCATTCCGCTGGCTGAAGCGGCGACGCTTGGGGAAAATTCATCCAGCATGGTCACGACTTTCGGCTTTGCCATCCTGATCATTCTACTAGTTCTCGCAGCGCAATTTGAAAGCTTTATCAGTGCGGCCGTTGTGATGGCCACGGTTCCGCTTGGCCTTGCCTGCGCTGTCTTTGCTATGGTCATGACCGGCACCAGCATGAATGTCTACAGTCAAATCGGGCTGGTGCTGCTCGTCGGTATCATGGCGAAGAACGGTATTCTGATCGTCGAATTTGCCAATCATTTGCGCGATCAGGGCAGGAATGTACGAGAAGCCATCGAAGAGGCCTCTAACATCCGTCTGCGCCCCGTCGTGATGACCATGCTCTGCGCCATTCTTGGCGGCGTGCCGCTTGTCCTCGCCAGCGGTGCAGGCGCCGAAGCCCGCATCGCCCTAGGCTGGGTCATCGTCGGCGGTCTAGGCATGGCAACAGCCTCGACGCTCTTCCTGACACCGGTCGCCTATCTACTGCTGGCCGGCTTCTCCAAACCGAAAGCCGAGGAAGAAGCGCGGCTCAATCGCGAACTTCTGGAAGTTGCCTCACAACCACCGCTGGCGGCGGAATAGCCACGATCCGAGTTTTCGGTCATCAAAGTGCGTTAATCGGCTCGATTTCCGAATTTCTTTGACTATCGTATTATTGACGGCGTTCCGTTGCACCTATAGCCAAAATCTTGCGGTTTCCTCGGGAGGAACCTCCAAAACTCTTTTCTACAGTCTGTGCCATCGTGCGGGTAACCATGCATATCGATGGCCGGTCGTTATTGCATACGCACTACTTTTAAGAAGAAGCATTTTTTATTCATTGGGAGGAATCATGGCTTCGTTACGAATGCTGTTGGGAGCCTTGGCATGTTGTTTCATGCTGGCCGGCTGCAATGACTCAAACAAAACAGTGGAGACAAATGAGTCATCCGGAACTTTTACAGTCTGCACAACTGGGGCGTTGGTCGACGGCAAATGCGTTGTCACGCCTGAAGTTGTTGCCGATACCTGCGCGAAAGGGACTTTGACGGACGGCAAGTGCATTTTCAAACCCGAAGTAACCTCGGTATGCCAGACGGGAGTCCTTGAAGACGACAAGTGCGTTGTCAAACCGAGCGTGATTACCGGTGCGTGCAAAAAAGGAACACTGGTTGGTACCGAATGCGTGATCAAGCCCGAGGCGACCTTTGTATGCGTTACGGGCACCCTTGAGGTCGACAAGTGCGTTGTCAAGCCGAGCACAACTACCGGTGCGTGCGAAAAAGGAATGCTCGTTGGCATCGAATGCGTGGTCAAGCCCGATGTGACCTTTGTATGTAACACGGGCACCCTTGAGGTGGACAAGTGCGTCATCAGGCCGGTCCCGATTACCCGTTGCGACAAAGGCACGCTTGATGGTGACGTTTGCGTCATCAGGCCAGTGGTCGTCACCCGGTGCGACAGGGGCACTCTGGTCGATGGCGAATGGGTCGAAATCAAAGTTCCGTCAGTTACCGATCCCGTCAATCTGGATAACGGCATCAAGCGTGTGGATTGGAATGGCAGCAGTGCTACGATAGAGACTGCCGATTTAGTGTCTGCGCTGCGTACCTATAAGCTGACGACCACCCAGGAACAGCGGAAAGCTGGCAAGGGCCAACAACTTCAAATTACAGAACAGCCAGACGCTCCCACAGTCCGCACCGGCAGCCAGATGTTTGACGGGCTATTTGCCTTGGCCATGCAGGAAGCCAAGGAGCTGACCGTAACGTCGATCAAGAATGACGCATACAATAACAACAACTTGGTTCCCTGTGGCGGCAACATTGGCTGCTACCAGACAGGGGACGAGTGGACCTATGTATGGACGCGCGATACCGCCTATGCGGTTGATCTTGGCCTGGCGCAGATCAACCCGCAGGTTGCCAAAAACAGCCTGCTGTTCAAATTGTCAAAGCGCCGCGATGCAACGCAGACGCTTGGCCCGGAAACAACGGAGATCGTCCAGGACACCGGCAGCGGCGGCAGTTGGCCGGTCAGCACAGACCGTGTTGTCTGGGCGCGAGCCGCTTTCGAACTGCTGAAATATCTCGATGGCGACGATCGCACGCAATTTCTTAATGACGCCTACACCGCCATTCGCAACACGATCGAAAACGATCGCCTTGCCGCCTATGACGATCGTGACGGACTGTATCGCGGTGAGACCTCTTTCCTCGATTGGCGCGAGCAGACTTATCCCGATTGGATGAAGGATACGGTGGTTCATATCGCCATGTCGAAAACCCTGTCGACCAACATCAATCACTGGAAAATTCTGGATGTTGCGGCAAAAATGGCCGTGGAACTGAACAAAACTTCGGATGCAGCAAAGTATGCCGGCTGGGCCGACGGGTTGAAACAGCAGTTAAAGAGCGATCTTTGGTTGAAGGAAGCCGGTTTGTTCAGCATGATGAAGACGACCGAGCTCGACCAGGCTCCGGTCCGCCGCTACGAATTGCTTGGGGAGGCTCTGGCTATTCAAGATGGCATTGCCGATAAGGCCCAGACTACAAGCATCCTGCAGAATTATCCGCACACAGCTGCCGGTGCTCCGGTCGTCTGGCTCCAGATGCGGGGTGTGAAGGTCTATCATAACAGGGCGATTTGGCCGTTTGCTTCCAGCTATCTGATCAAGGCTGCGGCCAAAGGGCAAAATTCCGAAGTGGTCAATCACAGCTTCGATACGCTTATCAACGGCGCTGCATTGAACCTGTCCAACATGGAGAATTTCGAATTCACCAAACTTGCGGTGACAGCAGATAAGGCTGAGGACCGCCCGGACATCGATTCCTATAAGCAATTATGGTCGGTTGGCGGCTATATCGGCTCAGTTCTCGACGTTGTCTTCGGGCGTGACGTCAATATGACGGGCATCCGATTCCAGCCTTTCATCACCAAAAAAATGCACAAGACCATCTTTAATGGTGCCCGTCAGCTGCAGTTGAAGGAGCTCGTTTATCGCGGCAAGAAAATCACGGTAAAAGTGAATTTACCAGCAGTTGGTACAAGTAATGATGGATATTACTCAATCTCAACAGCAGAATTGAACGGCGCCCAGATTGATTTGGATAGATACACACCTTCATCCGATCTGAAGGAGGGCAGGGTCAATGTCTTTGTCATCGGATTGATTGACAATGCAGCCGACGGCGGGACGGCACGCGTTGTCAACCCCAGCCAGTACTATGGCCCTGAACCGCTCAACCTTGATCTTACCGGAAGTGCCTGGGCAGCGCCAACGGGCGCGGACGGATTGGTCAATTTGTCCTGGACGGCGAAGCTGCCACTATATCCTACTACAATCAATGTTTACCGCAATGGAGCATTGGTTGCATCCGAAATAACCGACAGCAAATGGAGAGACAATGACAGCAATGTCTCCAGCCAAGCATTGTGCTATTCGCTGGAGGAGCAAATTACCACTGGATTGAGGAATGTATCGCAACGTACAAATCCCGCTTGCTATTGGGGCAATGGGAGACTGACGTTTATAGCCGCCGACAATGCTACAAACAATTCTGTTGCAGGTTCACACGCGCAATTGAAGGATGACCATGGTCGCCGTGCATGGTCGGACTGGGGCGTTCCTGGCGAGGAGCTGACCTTCGCCTTCACGCCCTCAGTCAGCGGCAGCTATCATATTCTCTTACGCTACGGTAACGGCTTTGGCCCTGTGAATACCGGGGTAACAACGGCAGTCAAGCAAATGGAGATAACGGGCGCGAGTCAGGCTCCGAGCAAAGGCGTCGTGGTCATGCCGCATTTGCCAAACTGGGATACCTGGGGCGAATCCACCCCTGCCACGGCAAAACTGACGGCCGGTACATCCTACAAAATCAAGTTTGGCGATTTCTACAACATGTCCTATCTCGCCTCAAACTCAACCTATAGCGGCAGCGGTGGTGCGGGGGGCATATCGAACCGGGCCAATATCACTGAGCTGATACTGCGGCGTATGGCCGATTGAGGGATAGGACTTCGTTTCCGAGCACAGAGCTGGCCCGATGCGTTCGGGCCATCTCTTTTTCGTTTCGCCGCGACGACCTCATTTATTGACCGTTTGATAAAAAATTTGACCTTGCGTGAAAATCTGCCATTCTTCCGTACAGGTTCGGACATACCGGCCATCGAAAAGACTGCTGATCCATGGGAACTGGACGCAGTCAAAACGAGGAGATGAGATTTCATGGGATCGATGGATTCTGGAATCCGTGACGTCAAAGCCGGGCGGCTTGCATCCGGCGCCTATACGGAAGTGTTTGCCGATCTTCATCCGCCGCTAAGCCGGCACGAAGCCTTCGTCGAATCGGACCGGTGTTATTTCTGCTATGACGCGCCATGCATGAATGCCTGCCCGACCGGCATCGATATTCCCCTGTTCATTCGCGAGATAGCTGCAGACAATCCTACGGGTTCTGCCAAGACCATTCTCTCCGAAAACATCCTTGGCGGCATGTGCGCCCGCGTCTGCCCCACCGAGACGTTGTGCGAGCAGGCTTGCGTGCGCGAAGTGGCAGAGGGCAAGCCAGTGAAGATCGGTTTGTTGCAGCGTTACGCTACCGATCATTTGATGGCCAATGGCCAGCATCCCTTCAAGCGCGCCGAGCCTACGGGTAAATCCATCGCGGTCGTCGGCGCTGGACCAGCGGGCCTGTCCGCCGCCCACCGTCTGGCCATGCATGGTCACGATGTGACTATCTTCGAAGCGCGACCCAAGGCAGGCGGCCTCAACGAATACGGTATCGCCGCCTATAAAAGCGTCGACGACTTCGCCCAGAAGGAACTCGACTTCATTCTCGAAATCGGCGGCATCACCATCCAGAACGACAAGGCTCTCGGGCGCGATATCAGTCTCGATGCGCTAAGGGCGGGTTTCGATGCGGTGTTTCTCGGCATGGGGCTGCCGGGCGTCAACGACCTTGGCCTCGACGGCGAAGACGCTGCCGGCTGTATCGATGCGGTGGATTACATTTCCGTGCTTCGGCAGAGCGATAATCTGTCAGAAATCCCCGTCGGACGGGATGTCGTCGTCATCGGCGGCGGCATGACCGCGATTGACGTGGCGGTACAGACGAAACTGCTTGGCGCGGAGAATGTCATTATCGCCTATCGCCGTGGACCGGAAAACATGAATGCCAGTGACTTCGAACAGGAACTCGCGCTGAAGAATGGTGTGATTATCCGCCACTGGCTGCAGCCTCGTGCACTGACTCGCAACGAACATGGCGAGGTCTGCGGCATAACGCTGGATTACACCGTCATGACCGATGGCCGTCTGGGCGTTTCAGGCGAAAGCATCACGCTCGCCAGCGATCAGATATTCAAGGCGATTGGTCAAACCCCCGCCGACGCAATCCTTGGCGACGCCGGCCTTGCGTTGTSGCGCGGCCGTATCAGCGTGGACGATGAAGGGCGAACCTCGGTCGCAGGTATCTGGGCCGGCGGCGATTGTGTTGCGGACGGCGAGGATCTGACC